>PUKR01000206.1 GCA_003552365.1 Syntrophomonadaceae bacterium | reverse complement strand
GGTTTGGCTTCTCTTTTATTGCGCCACGGCCATATTCGGAACAGCAAAAGCTTGCCCTTGCAAAAAAGAGATTTGATAGAAGCGCTGCATGAATGCAGGCTTTTTATTTACAGCCTGCCCCACGACGAGCAAGTATTTCTTGAAGCGCTGGGGGAGGCAGGGAGGCTTAAGCGGGAAAAGTTATTGCTTGATTTAAGATACAGCCCGGGAAAAAGCACCACCATGGATCGATTCGAGAAAGCCGGGGGCAGGACAATAAACGGCATGGGAATGCTGGTCAACCAGGCTGCCCTTTCTTTTGAACTTTTTACCGGGAAAAAAGCTCCCCTGGAGGTGATGCAGAAAGCAGCCGGTCTCGTTTAACTGTGAAAAGCCTGGTCCCGGCGGCCTGATAAATAAAACATAGCATGGCCGTTATCGTTTTCTAAACCATAAAAGTTAAGCCAGTTAAAAATCTAGTTAAAACAAGTAGTTGAACCAAGACAAAACTTAATATCCAGGAGGTCAGTTCAAACTATGAAACGAATCAACCGCCGCCGGGTTTACGAAGCCCTTTTTGAAGCAGCGTCTTTAAGTTCTGTCCAGGTTGAAGAAGTTTTGGCCGAAAAGCAGCGGACAGGGGAACCGATCGGTAAAATTCTGCTTAAGAAGGGTGTAATTGCTGAAGAAGTAATGCTTGCGGTGATGGAAAAACAGCTCGGGATCCCCCGGGTCAACCTGTATGATCGAAAAATTAATTACAACGCAATTGACTGCATCCCAACAGAAGTAGTCAAAAAGCACAAAGTTTTTCCTTTAGCAATCAGGGGCAACCAGATTTTGTTGGCCATGGCCGACCCGCTTGATTTAGCGGTGGTTGATGAAGTGGAGATGTTCAGTCAAAGAGAAGTTTATCCGGTCCTGGCTTCTGAGAGCGCTATTAAACACGCTTTTGACCAGTATTATAGTTTTAGGGATTACCCGACCACAGGGGATGCTCCTCAACCATCGGCAGTCTGCGAAAGTTTCCAGCACGAAAAAAATGCATTACCAGCAGAATCAAAAGAGTCCGGCCCGGTGGTGAAGCTGGTTTATGCCATGTTAAGCGCCGCTGTTGAAAAAAATGCCAGTGATATCCACCTGGAACCGTCCGAGCATAATTTGCGGATCAGGTTACGGCTCGATGGTATCTTGCATGATTTTGCCAGGCCAAAAGCAATGAAACCGGAACAGATCATTTCCAGGGTTAAGATTATGGCTAACCTTGATATTGCTGAAAAAAGGCTGCCCCAGGATGGAAATATTCAGCTCCGGCACGGTGACGGTGAGATTAACCTGAGGGTTTCTACCATGCCTACCATACATGGCGAAAAAGTTGTGATCCGGCTTTTGGAAAAAGATAAAATAGTATTGCCATTGGAAAGGCTGGGGTTTTCATCGGCAAATTATCATACTCTCCAGCACCTTTTACTGAACAAGGCAGGAATGATTTTATTAACCGGGCCAACCGGGTGCGGTAAAACTACTACGCTATATTCTGCCCTCAACTATTTAAACCGTGAAGAAGAAAACCTGATTACTGTAGAAGACCCGGTCGAGTGCCGGCTTAAAGGGATCAACCAGATCCAGGTAAATCCGAAAATCGGCCGTACTTTTGCCGGTGCTTTGCGTTCTATCCTCAGGCAGGATCCAGACATTATCATGGTCGGTGAAATTAGGGACATAGAAACTGCAAAGATTGCTACCCAGGCCGCCCTGACCGGGCACCTGGTATTGAGCACCCTGCACACCAATAATGCAGCTTCTGCGGTTGCCCGTTTAATTGATATGGGGATGGAACCCTTTATGGTAACAACCTCTTTGAGCGGAGTGATTGCCCAAAGGCTTATTCGCAAGATATGCCCGCGCTGCCTGGAAGAATACAGGTTAAGTGAGGAAGAAAAAGTATTTTTCCACAAATACTTCAGGCAGGAACCCCCGGGGAAACTATACCGCGGCAAAAAATGCCATGACTGTTATCAAACCGGTTATCGCGGCCGTACTTCAATCCAGGAGTGCCTGATCTTAAGCCAGGAACTGCAGAGCATAATCCTGCGAAGAACCGGGGCGGCGGAATTGCATGAGAAAGCAGTAGAACTTGGTATGACTACCCTGGTTAAAGACGGGTTACGCTGCCTGCTGTCCGGTGAAACCACCATGAACGAAGTAGTGAGGGCCACTTACAGCAGCCTGTATGACCAGGAATTTTTTAGTTTTAAAGAGAATAACCTGATTGTTGAACGTTTAAGCAGGAGCGACAGTTAACATGCTTGATCTTAAAAGATACCTGAGGTGGATATGGTTAAAATGCCGGCAGCAGCCCGGTCCGGGCTTTACGCTGGTTGAAGTGCTTTGTGTAATAGCGCTCTTAACCATGTTAACCATGATTGCCGTACCTGTTGTAAACACTTACAGCGGCCAACGTAACTTAGATATTGCAGCGCGCACCATGGCTACCGATCTGCGTAAAGCCCAGCAAAAAGCGATAACAGTCGGCTGGACCCAATTGATTGAATTCAGGCCGGCTACCAGGCAGTACCGGATCAAAGACGGAAAAACCGACGATACCGTTATTGTTAAGCTTCCCGAAGGGATTGATTATGCGGTAAATACTTACGACAGGTTTGGCGATTTCCCGCTTTTAAGGTTCAGGTCAACCGGAGCGCCTGTTCCGGGAGGGGGGACTATTGGGCTGGAAAACAGCCGCAAAGATATATTATACTTGATTATAACTCCCGCTACGGGCCGGATCAGGATTTCAGAAGATCCGCCGGAGCACTGGGAGATATATGAGGATAATTAATGGTTATTTAACCACCCTGAGGAATACACGGAAGGGATTGCTATGCTAAAGAAAAATGTAGAAAAAAAGCAGGTTATCTTAACCGGTTTTATGGGCACCGGTAAAACTGTGGTCGGTGAACTTTTAGCCCGCACCATGAAGAGGGATTTTGTTGATACTGATAAAATCGTAGAAGAAAAAACCGGGCTTGCTGTTCCTGAAATTTTTGAACGTCACGGCGAAACTTATTTTCGGGACAGGGAAAGCGAAGCGGTAGAAAGCCTGCGGCAGTATCCTCCGGGAAGCCTTGTGGTTTCTACCGGCGGGGGAATCGTGCTTCGGGAAAAAAACCGCAAAACGCTGCAGGAAATCGGGCTGGTTATTTTATTGACCGCTTCGCCTGATGAAATTTTGCGCAGGACCGGTGAGTCCGGAAACCGCCCCCTGCTATCCGGGGATAACCCCGATCAAAAAGTCGTCTCCCTGCTCAAAGAAAGGGAAGAACATTATAAGCACTGTGAAGTGCGTATTGATACCACCGGGCTTGCTCCTCTCCAGGTGGTTCGTAAAATAATGGGCTATTTAAGAGAACGATAATCTGTTAAACTTAAAAATAAGAAATAAACCACGATCTGGCAGGAATTTTACTGTTAATCAGGAAATTATTGTTGTTATAGGTATTTTAAATAAATACCGGTAGGAGGCGCTTTCTGTTGTCCAAAGTTAAAATTCTTGCTTTACACGGGCCAAATTTAAACTTACTCGGTCAGCGAGAACCAGATGTTTACGGCAGCATGACCCTGGAGGAAATAGATAGAGCCCTGGAAGACCGGGGAAAGAAACTTGGGGTTTCGATTGATAGTTATCAGTCTAACCATGAGGGAGAATTGGTCGATCGTATCCAGGCGGCAGCAATAGATTTTGACGGGATCCTGATTAACCCGGCTGCCTTCTCCCACTATAGTTATGCCCTAAGGGACGCCCTTTCAGCTGCCGGGCTGCCTGTTATTGAAGTACACTTGAGCAATGTTTTTGCCCGCGAAACTTTTCGGCATCATAGTGTAATCACCCCGGTGGCTGAAGGAATGGTTTGCGGCCTGGGCCCCGACAGTTACTTGCTTGGGCTGGAGGCGCTGGTGAATATTTTAAAGAAAGAGCGGAGGTAAAATGTCCAGGCAAACAGCAGAACGGCTTAAAAAGTTACGCACTTTTTTAAGTCAAAACAATGTCGATGCTTTCTTAATAACAAACCCCTACAACCGCCGTTATTTAAGCGGGTTTGATGGGACCAGCGGAGCCCTTTTAATCGGGGAAAAACATGCTTACCTGGTTACCGATTTTCGGTATACCGAGCAGGCTGAAGCGCAGGCACCGGGCTTCACGGTGCACAGCTGGCGGGAGGACCTGTTTACTGAAATAGTCCCTTTAGTTAAAGATGCCGGTTGGGAAAAACTCGGGTTCGAGGCCAAGCATGTTGTATGCCACAATTACCGGGAAATGGAGCAAAAGCTCCCCGTACAGCTGGTGCCTTTTGAAGATGCAGTGGAAAAAATGCGCATGGTCAAAAGTAATGAAGAGCTTGAACTGCTAAAAAACGGCGCCCGGTTCGTCGATTCAGCTTTTGAATATATTTGCCGGCGGATAAAGCGGGGAGTGGCTGAAAAAGAAATAGCCCTGGAACTTGAGATTTATTTAAAACGGGTAGGTGCGGAAGAGCCTTCTTTTCGCTTCATAGTTGCTTCCGGCAGCAGGGGAGCTATGCCTCATGGCACGGCATCCGATAAAGAAATTCAAGAAGGGGAGCTGATAACCATTGATTTTGGCGGAATTTTTAATGGTTACGCTACCGATATGACTCGCACCGTGGCTCTTGGAGAACCCGGCGAACAAAAGCGTGAAATATACGAACTGGTCCGGAAGGCCCAGCAGGAAGCCAGAGACGCAATTCGTGCCGGCCTAAAAGGTTATGAAGCAGATGCAGTAGCCAGGGATATTTTTGAGCGGGCCGGTTATGAACAATATTTCGGCCATGGGCTGGGGCACGGTGTAGGACTGGAAACCCATGAGCTGCCTGTTTTAAATCGGCGCAGCAAAACTGTGCTGGAACCGGGCATGGTGGTTACGATTGAACCGGGCCTTTACATCCCGAGATCCATGGGTGTACGCATAGAAGATATGGTTTGTATTACTGATAAAGGGGCAGAAGTTTTAACCGAAAGCCCGCGTGACCTAATCGTTATATAATAAAGCAAAGGGCGGTGGTACCGATGATTTCGACCAATGATTTCCAGACCGGGGTTACCATAGAATTTGAAGGAGAGCTCTACACGGTTTTGGAATTTCAGCATGTAAAGCCCGGCAAGGGGGCAGCATTTGTCCGATCAAAGTTAAAAAATTTACGGACCGGATCAATTATCGATCATACATTCAGGGCGGGCGAAAAAGTGCCCAAGGCACACCTGGATCGAAAAGAAATGGAGTATTTATATCGCGATGAAGATTTCTTTTACCTGATGGACCTCGAAACATTCGAACAAATATCTATTCCTGCCGGTGAGATAGGGTCGGGAGCTAAATACTTGAAGGAAAATGACAAGTTGAATGTGGTCATGTACGGGGATGAAGTGATCGGGGTGGATCTACCGGTAACAGTGACCCTGCAGGTTGCTGATACTGAACCCGGTATCAAGGGAGATACCGCTTCGGGTGCGACAAAACCGGCAACCCTGGAAACCGGACTGGTTGTCCAGGTCCCGCTTTTCATTAATAGCGGCGATAAGGTTAAAGTTGACACCCGCAGCGGCGAATATATTGAACGAGCTTAAAATTTAAAATTAAACTATTTACTGATAGGGGAGGGCTAGATCATGCACGAAGATTTGAAAGCAAGGGTTTCCTACCTGCGCGGCTTTACGGAAGGCCTTGAATTAGGTGAAGATAGTAAAGAACAGAAGATTTTACACAGGATTATTGACCTGCTAAGCGACATGAGTGATGAAATAGAACAGCTGCGGGTTGATTACGAAGAACTATTTGAGTACACCGAGGCTATAGACGAAGATTTAACCGATATGGAAGAAGATTTTTACGAAGAAGATGATGAAGATGATGATTTTTTGGATGATCGGCTGGGCGGTTATGATGAGGGGTTTTCAATTGAATGCCCGAACTGCAGGGAAATTGTAGTCGTGGATGACAATATCCTTGACCAGGAATCGTCAATCGAAGTAACCTGTCCTGGCTGCGGTGAAGCTGTCCTGGTGGATGATGAAGAATGGTATGAAGATATGGAAGAACTGCCTGAAATGGCCGATGAAGAAAAGGACGATCAGGATTAAGCAGCGGACTGAAAATTGAATCGCTTAGAAGAATCTGTTATAATTAAGGGTAATTTAAAGGTTTTTGTTGGTAAATTAAACAAATAAAAACCTGGGAGGTATTTAAAATGGAACATAATAAAAATGAAGAAGCCAGAATGCTGCCAACTGAGTTAGGAGTAGTCAGGATTGCCGAGGAAGTGGTTTCCACCATTGCCGGATTGGCGGCTACCGAAATTGAAGGCGTGGCCTCCATGAGCGGTGGTATAGGTGGAGGTATCGCAGAAGTTTTGGGCCGTAGAAACCTGTCCAAGGGAATAAAAGTCGAAGTTGGCACCGAAGAAGCCAAACTTGATATTTTTATTATCATAGAATATGGGGCTCGCATTCCCGATGTTGCCTGGGATATCCAGGAAGGAGTTAAAAATGCGGTGGAAAATATGACCGGCCTGCGGGTCAATAATGTTAATGTCCATGTCCAGGGCGTCCAGTTCCCCCAGCAGGAAGGTGAAGAATCAGAGGAAGCTGAAGTTAAAGAAGAACAAGAATAATAAGCGTGGTTTTATCCACGAACTGCATTAAAAGGGGGATTAAACAATGAAAACGTTAATCCGGGTAATCCTGGTTTTCCTGGGACTGCTATTCATAGGCGGCGCATTTTTCTTGTTAGCTGTTAACTATAACCTGGTTCCGGGCCTTGCTTTTTACCTGCCTGCCTGGGCTGATGAAAACATAGTGCTTGGTGCAGCAATTGGAATGCTGGTACTGGCCCTAATTTTTATTTTACTGGGCCTGCGTTCTTCGAAAAAACCTGCAGATGCCATCATGAAGGGAAGCCAGTTCGGCGAAGTTGCCATCTCAATCACTGCCATAGAAAACCTGGTCTTAAGGGTAATCCAGCAAACCCAGGGAATTAAGGATGTCAGCAGACAGGTTACTTTTACCCAGGACGGATTGATCATTAATGTCAAAATAAGAGTGATGCCTGATGTCCCCATGCCGGGGGTTACCAGTGAATTACAATCGAAAATCAAGGAATATGTTGAAGAAATGACCGGAATTACCGTCCATGAGGTAAAAGTAAACGTTGAAAATATTGTTGTAGATCAGGCTCCATCGACTAAGTAGCATTGATTAAGGGTTAAAGGGGGTAACTATGTTGTCCGAAATGAACTGGTGGATAATAATCAGCAGGCACTGGGGAAAAATCCTGGGAGGACTGCTTGGCTTAATTTTCGCTCTGCTGGTGCTTTATTACGGTTTTTGGTGGAGCTTATTCATTTACGTTTGTATCGCTTTAGGTTTGTTCATAGGCTGGAAATTGGATGCCAGCAAAGATGTTGGCGGATTTTTCAGGCGCCTTTTTTCCACAAAAGAAGATTAACAGTAATTCTGGAATAAAATAACTTACAAATTGATCCAGCACACATGGAGGTAGGATTCCAAATTGTCCCGTCGCTTTGCAAGAGAGGTGGCTTTTAAAGCCTTATTTCAGGTTGATATCGGCAAATGCAGAGTAGACCAGGCTTTGCGCTATTCTCTTGCAGATCAAAATATCAGCAGTGAAGAAAAAGTTTTCATCGAAGAACTGGTGACCGGTACGGTTGCAAAACAGGAATCCCTGGATCAGATAATCCAAAAATACCTGGTTAAATGGGAATTAAAACGCCTTTCCGCGGTTGACCGCAACCTGCTGCGGTTGGCTTTATACGAAATACTATACCGGGAAGATATCCCGAATGCGGTATCGATTAATGAAGCGCTTGAATTGGCTAAAAAATATGGAAGCACTGCCGATGCGGTCGGCTTTATAAACGGAGTGTTAGACCGGGCAATAGGAGAAACTTTTGAAAAAGGATTGTGATCGTTTTTACTGTCTGGGAATTGATGCTTCGGCATATACTACTTCACTGGCAGTGGTTAACCAGGATGAACAGGTAGTGTTTGATCTTAGAGAGCCTTTACCGGTTGCAGAAGGTTCCCTGGGCATCCGTCAGTCCGAAGCTGTGTTTGCTAACCTCAAGAAACTTGGCGATATAATGGAGCCGGAACCCGGGCTTCAGCTTAAAGATTTAACCAGGGCTGTTGCCTTTTCGGCCGCTCCCCGCCCGGTTAAAGACTCTTATATGCCTGTCTTTAAAGTCAGTGAAGCCTTTGGTCTGTTTTTAGCCCGGACCATGGGCTTTAATTATTTATCTTCCACTCACCAGGAAGGTCACGTCATGGCCGGTTTATGGTCGGCAGGATTAAAAAGCGGGCGCTACCTGGTGATCCACCTTTCGGGTGGGACTACAGAATTTGTTTCAGTCGAGGAGTACAAGCCCGGCTGCCTGAACCTGGAATTATTGGGCGGCAGCAGTGATTTGAACGCAGGGCAGTTTGTTGATCGCCTGGGCAAAGCAATGGGCCTTGAATTCCCGGCCGGTCCCGCCCTTGAACAACTTGCAGAAAAATGTAAAGATGAAAAAGTAGAGCTCCCGGTAGCCGTTAAAAATAACCAGGTTAGTTTTTCCGGGCCGGCCAGTCATGCTGAAAGGCTGCTTGCCGGGGGTTGCCGGATGGAAGACCTGGCCCGGGCAGTGGAGCGTTGTATAGCGGACTCAGTAATTACAGCGCTAACCGGACTTTTATTAGAAGACAATGAATACGAAGGAATCCTGGCTGTAGGCGGTGTAGTCGCAAACCGGTTTATCCGCAGGTATTTGAAAGATAATTTGACCGGCTGGAAAATATATTTTGCCGAATCACGCTATGCTTCGGATAATGCAGTAGGACTGGCTGTGCAGGCTGCCCGTTATTTTAAGAAATAAGTCTCCGTTTGTCTTTAAAATTTGTTGCTTTTAAAACTCTAAAAGGATTTTCTAAGATCGTGGCGAAGTAGATTATGGTTAATGACATGGTAAAGGCGATGCCTTAATCAAAAATATTTAATTTAGGGGAAAGGAGGCTGAGTGAAAAGTATCACGAACTTCGACAGAGGAGGTAGGTTTAAGTAATTTTCTTTAGGGAGAGAGGGAAAAATGTCCAAGGTATTTTTTAGCAGCTGGAATGGAAAATTAAACGATGAACGAAACAAGAACCTAGAGGAACGGATGGACCTGCAGGATTTGGAGGTGCCCCCACAGCTCGACAACCAGGATTTAAAGGCTTTTATCGGCTGGGCGGGCATGATTGTTGTAGATCCGGAAGTAGATATTGTCGTAGCGTTGAAAGAGTATTATCAGAACATGCAGAATGAATCCTGTGGCCGTTGTATTCCCTGCCGTGCCGGCAGCAAGGTGATTGCTGATCGGCTGGAAAAAATAACAAGCGGCAAGGGCAGCAAGGAAGACCTGGCCTTCTTGAAAGAGATCAGCGGGTTGATCAAGGAAAGCTCGCTTTGTGAACTCGGGATGTCTTCACCGGTACCTTTGCTAGATGCCCTGGAATACTTCGAAGCTAACTTTAACGCTTACTTGAACGAGGACCGGCCGGCGGCCGGTAACGGGCTGGTATTCCGTCCGATGCTTACGGCGCCCTGTCGTAACGGCTGCCCGGCTCACATCAACATCCCCAGGTATATTGAATGTATCAAGGAAGGCGATTATGAAGGAGCGCTGGCCGTAAACCGGGAAAAGACTCCGCTGGTCGGAACTCTTGGCCGCGTTTGCGTGCATCCTTGTGAATCAAACTGCAACCGGCAGCCTTTTGATCAATCTTTATCGATCAGGCTATTGAAACGGTTTGCAGCCGATTTTGGAGCAAAAAATGGTTACGACGAAAATTACCGGCCTGCAAAACCAGCTCCGGACGCTGATAAAGTAGCCGTTATCGGCGCCGGACCGGCCGGGCTTAACTGCGCCTATCAGCTGGCCCAAAAAGGCTATGCTGTTACTATTTATGAATCGCTGCCCGTAGCCGGAGGGATGCTGGCGGTTGGTATCCCCAGCTACCGCTTGCCCAGGGATATCCTCAATGCTGAAGTAGGATTGGTGGAAAGCCTTGGGGTGGAAATTAAGTATAATACCGAGATTGGCGTAGATATGCCTATGGAACAGTTGTGGGATGAAGGTTTCAAGGCAATATTCGTGGCTAATGGCTTGCATGACAGCGCCACTATGGGCTGTAAAGGTGAAGATGCGGGCTATGCAGGTTACATGCCCGGGGTTGAATACCTGCGTAAGATGAACCTGGGCGAGAAGGTCGATCTTGGTGAAAAAATAGCAGTTATCGGCGGTGGTAATGTTGCCATGGACTGTGCCCGTTCTGCACTTCGTTTAGGGGTAAAAGAGGTCCACTTAATTTACCGCCGCAGCAGAGCGGAAATGCCGGCTAACGAGGCTGAAGTAGATGCGGCTGAAGAAGAAGGCGTTATCTTTCACATGCTGGCCAATCCAACCTGCATTTTGGAAGAAGGCAGTTGTGTCAGCGGCCTGCAGTGTATCAAAATGAGGCTGGGCGAGCCTGATGAAAGCGGTCGCCGCCGGCCGGAACCAATTGAGGGTTCCGAGCATGTCTTAGAGGTTGATACGGTTATTCCTGCAATTGGCCAGGTTGCCGATTTTTGCTATGTAACTCCTGAATGTGGATTGGAAGTTACCAGGAAAGGGACCTTAAACGTAAACCCGGAGACCATGGAAACTGATACCCCCGGTGTATTCGCCGGTGGTGACGTTGTTCTTGGCGCAGCTACAGTTATTGAGGCTATCGCCTCGGCTAACCGGGCCGCTGAAGCAATTGATAACTATATCCGCACCGGGAAAAGCGGTGTGGGAGAACAGGCTGTAAATGAACAGCATATTGAAAAAATTGGTGTTTACAAAGAGGAATTAGCCCCTGAGATGATCGGTGGAAGAACCCGCCTGGAAGAAGAAGCCATGCCTGTAAATGAAAGAATTCACGGTTTTGACGAGGCAGAGCTTGGCTTTAAATATCCTTGTGAAGTAGTCAACGAAGCGGAACGCTGTATAAAGTGTTTACGCTTGGGTATGGCCATCTTATAACCGAGGGGAGGGTATAATAATCATGAAAACAGTAAGCTTACAAATTGATGGCAAAAAAATCTTTGCTGAAGAGGGCACAACTATTCTGGAGGCGGCCCGGCAGAACGGAATCGATATTCCCACTCTTTGCTACCACCCCCGGTTAGCACCCCTTGGCCACTGTCGTATCTGTATTGTTGATGTTGAAGGGATCGACAAGCCGATTACTTCCTGTGACAATCCGGTTGCCGACGGAATGGTCGTGGTTACCAGCACACCGGAGATCCGGGAAAAACGTAATCAAATCCTGGTCCTGTCTTTATCAACACACCCGTATAAAGACTGCCTGACCTGTGAAAGAACCGGGACCTGCGAACTGCAGGAACAAGCCTACAGCTTCCAGGCGGATCTGCCCGAACAGCTTGAACGCGATGTCCCGACCGAAAAGAGCGAAGATAACCAGTACATAGTCCGGGACGAAGAAAAATGTATCCTGTGCGGACGTTGTGTCCAGGTGTGCCGCTCCGGTCCGGGAGCTTTCGTTTATGAAATAGTTGGCAACGGGGTCGACACCCGGGTAGTTCCCTACCATGACGGGAAAGAGGTTTCCCTTGAAGAAGCCGGTTGTGTGTTCTGCGGCCAGTGTGTGGATGTTTGCCCGGTGGCTGCTATTACCGAAAAAGGAAGAAGCGCCGGTGGAAGGGAGTGGGAGCTTACCCAGGTTCCCGGTGTTTGTGTCGAATGCTCCCTGGGCTGTGCATTAGAGAGGCAAGCCTACGGAGATGATCTGATCAGGGTAACCGTCCCGAAAGAAGGAGAAAAGGTTAGCTGGCTTTGCCAGAAGGGCAAATTTGGTGTTAATGAGTTTGATCCGAAACCACTACAGCAGCCCCTTGTACTTGAAGGCGGCCAGTATAAAGAACTGGAATATAACGAAGCGATTAAGAAAACAGCTCAAAAGCTGCTTGACATTAAGAAG
>PUKR01000031.1 GCA_003552365.1 Syntrophomonadaceae bacterium | reverse complement strand
CCATAAGGAATACGCGCCGCTTCAAAACCTTCCCCGTCATAATGCTGATACTCGTTATACTCTTCGCTTTCACGTTGCATCATATCTACCTGTGTAGTAGAGCCATCATCGAGGGTGAATTCTTTTTCCTCCGTTTCTTCGGGATCAAAATCTTCCATCCATTCCCCTTGAAAGTAAATTGCATTCATTAGAATAAAATATTGCGTAGCCGCGAGGTCTCCCTCGTCTACCATCTCCTCTATCATTTCTTCGGTGGCATCGGAAACCCACTCGTTGATTACCTCAGCAGAATCTGGATCAGAAAAATCAAGTTCTTCTGCAGTAGCCTCGTGATACTTATCTAAAACTTCTAGATATTCCGGGGAAAATTCTGTTCCTTCTTCTATCCATAAAGAATCTGCCAAGGAAAGCACTACGCCATCGGCGCCAAGTTCCAAGTACTCCCGGTATTCTTGACATCTTTTTTCAAATTCTTCAGGACTCATATCTGTAGCATGCAATAATTGAGCAATTTCTTCCCTGGTATCTCCTTCTGCACCACTGTAGATCATACTCAAGGCAAGATAAGCACTCACCGGGGATATAAAAGTGTTCTCTTCTGGACTTGCTGTTTTATTGTATAAATCTAAAGCAAAATCCGGAGGCATTAAAGCTTCAGGAGCCTCCATACCAAAGTGAGCTACTAACTTTTTATCTTCCATGGCCGTAACATCTACTTCCTTGTCTCTCCCTCTCAACATTCCATTATATTCCCAGTACAAGAACTCATAGTCTTCCTCGGGAGTAGCTTTTAAAGTTACATCTTCGTCTTCATGATATAAGCCGCTACCCTTTAACTCTCCTACTCCTTCTGGATTAGATTGAACTTTAATTTCTATGTCGCCGGTCTTTTCAAATACAGCCGTGAGCTCATGTTCATCTTTGGCCTCAAATCCAAATTCTTTATCTTGGCTTACTTTTTCGTCGTTCTCTTTCCAGGCAACAAACTCATAGTCCTCTGCAGAATCTGCTTCCACTACAACCTCTTCTCCCTCGTCATAAGTTCCCTTTCCTGTTACTTCACCAGCTTCTTCAGAATCAGCTTGTACCTCTACTTCATACTCCTCTGGAGCACAACCTGCCATAAAAGCTACTGAAACGGATAAGCATGTAATCAACAATAAATGAAACAATTTTTTACCTGACAAAGTAACACCTCGCTTTAAATCTTTAAAAAATACACTGTTGAAGGGGCACATAAAATATCTGAAGTTCCTTAGAATTCATGATTATAATAACCTCCTTGCTAAACACAAATAAATAAAAAAGAGCTGAGGCTTTATTTCCGACTCGTTGGCCACCTGAAATGACTATTTGAAAGCTTACTGGAATCAGCTATTTCCCTACTCTTCATTCTTTATCACTCTAACTCCTTCATCTTCGAATCCCTCAATTATTTCCACAGCATTACTCTCAGGAATAAAATCTATTTCGTTATCTTGTATGCTTAATAATTCAAGATCATCTAGTTCAGACAATGGCTCAATATTTTCAACTAAGTTATTTGATAGGTCAAGCTTTTTCAGATTAATAAATATAACTTTTTATATCATTTATTATAACTCCTTCATCTTCTAATTCTTCGGTAACTTCCACAGCTTTACTGTCAGGGCTTAAGTCTATTTCATTATCTTGTATGCCTACGAATTCGAGGTTATCTAGCTCAGTCAATGGCTCTATGTCCTCAACTAAATTATTTGACAGATCAAGCATTTTTAGATTGTTCAATTCAGATAGCGGGCTTATATCAGTAAGATTATTTTCCCGAAGAATAAGCTTCTCCAATCCTTCCAAATCAGAAAGGGGGCTGATATCAGTTAAATTGTTTCTTGTGAGTTGAAGGGACTTTAGATTAATCAAACCAGATAAAGGCTCTAAGTTTTTTATGACATGCCCACCAAGCATAAGTTCTTCAAGGTTTTTCAATTTAGACAATGGGCTTAAATCTATTTTTTCCTCACTACTAAGGCGAAGGCTCTTCAAATTATGCAAGTTAGAAAGTGGTCTTAGATCATTTATATTTCTGTTATCCAAAAGATCAAGTTCTTTCAGGTTGGTTAAATCAGATAAAGGAGTTACATCTGTTATATTATTATAGAGTAATAGAGTCTCTAATTTATTCAACCCGGACAGTGGAGTCACGTCGTTTATATTATTACTTCTACTATCCAGTTCCTTTAAATTATCCAGTTCAGATAAATGGCTAACATCAGTTATGTTATTGTGCTTAATTACAAGCTCTTTAAGGTTATGCACATTGGATAATGGGCTTACATCAGATATTTCATTACTACCAAGGTGGAGGATCTTCAAATTCTGCAGGTTAGCCAGTGGGCTTATGTCGGATATTTCATTGTCACCAAGGTGAAGAATCTCCAGCTTCTGTAGATTGCCCAGTGAACTGATATCTGCGATTTCACTAAACGTAAGGTAAAGCTCCTTTAAGTTTTCCAAATCGGATAACGATTCCAGGTTGTCTACTCTTGATTTTCCTGGATATGAAAGATCAAGTTTCTCCAGGTTTTGCAAATCAGATAACTGG
>PUKR01000060.1 GCA_003552365.1 Syntrophomonadaceae bacterium | reverse complement strand
TGGAAGTGGAGAAAATTGAGGCTGCCTACATCGGCATGATGAAACAATTGATCCGCAAAAAGAAATTCAAAGACTTACTGCCGGGCAACCGCTACCTGGTAGCCATAGACGGAACCCAAAAATATGTTATGGACAGGTGTTGGGACGAGCGCTACTTGAGGCGCAAAAGTGAGGAAGGCGACTGTCACTATTATGCTTATGTTGTAGAAGCGGTATTAATCCTTTCCAACGGCATGGTCCTGCCGCTTTTAAGTGAATTTTTGGAGAACAGCCCGGAGTTGGAGGCCGTTGAAAACGCCGAAAAATGGAAGCAGGATTGCGAGTTAAAAGGCTTTTACCGCCTGGCAGAAAGGCTTAAAAAAGAGTTCCCAAAACTTAAACTGACCCTTCTTTTGGACGGACTCTATGCTAACGGACCGGTAATGTCGATTTGTTTTAAACATAAGTGGAAATTCATGATTGTCTTCAAAGAAAACCCCCTTTCTTCTTTATGGAAGGAAGCAAACGCCCTAATCGGCCTGGATAAGGAAAAAGCAAATTACTGGAGGCAAAAATGGCGGGGCAGAAAACAAATTTTCCGGTGGGTTTGCAACCTCGAATATGAATACGGTCCTGTTAACCTTAAAAAAAGACCTTTTGTTCATGTGGTGCTTTGTGAAGAAAGCTGGAAGGTGATTGATGAAAACAACAATTTTATTACAGAAACCGCCCGGCATGCCTGGATTTCAAGTGAGCCGGTCACAAAGTCTAATGTCCATCAACTCTGCAACCTGATTGCCCGCAAGCGCTGGCTGCAGGAGAACAGTATTTTGAAGGAAAAACGGCAGGGTTACAATTATGAGCATATCTTTTCACATGATTTTAATGCCATGCGGGGCTACCATTACTTGATGCATATTGGTCGGATGCTCAATGAAATGGCTTTTCATTCGATCTCCTTAACCGAACATGTCAAAACAGTCGGTTTCCGAGAATTTATCAAAACTTTTAAAGACACAATGATTAACACCGAATTAGACAAAGAAACGCTCGGCCGAATTGCTAAATCACCCGGCCAGCTGCGGCTGGTCACAGAAGATGATTGGAAAACAAGAAAAACGGCGGCCTGATAAGGTAGCCGCCTTCCAGTACGGTCGATGTTACCAGCTCTTGCTCGGCCATGGGGAAGGTAGGCTTAAATTGGGCCAGCTAGTCGCCTGATGCTACATTAAGTCGTAAATACATGGGGCTGCAGCAGTAACATTTTGGTTTACTCGGGTGAAAACTCAACTTTTGAGCCAGAAGTGTGGTAAAAAGATATTTCATGCGTCAGTGCTGATTTACAGCATGTTTTTATGCTGTTTGCCCGGATTAGTGGTAAAATAAGGTGAAAAAGGAGGCTAAACATGGAAAAAATTCGCCTGGGCAAAACTGGTTTAATGGTAACGAGAATCGGGTTTGGCGCTCTGCCGATTCAGGCTGTCGACCGGGGAAGCGCTGTAAAGGTAACCCGTTATGCGTATGAGCAGGGGATAAACTTTTTTGATACAGCCAGGGCTTATACTACCAGTGAATCCGACCTGGGTAAGGCCCTTGGAGACCTGGGTAGTGAAGTTATTGTGGCAACCAAGGCTTTTTACAAGAATAAGGATCAGCTTAAAGAAGATTTTAATACCAGTTACAATAATTTGCAGCGTGATTATATCGATCTTTTTCAGTTTCACCTTGTCAACGAAGAAGACCAGCTGGAAGAAATATTGAAAAAAGGCGGCCCCCTGGAGTATTTGACTGAAGAAAAGAAGAGAGGTAGGGTTAAGCACATCGGGATTACTTCGCACCGCCCATCCTTAATGCCAAAAGCTCTTGAAAGCGGCATTTTTGAAACCGTTCAAATACCCTTGAACTATATTGAAAACGAACCATTGGAAAGGTTAATCCCTTTAGCCCGTTCCATGGATATCGGCATCATTGCCATGAAGCCCCTGGCAGGCGGGAGCTTTACCAATAACCGGGCTGCTGTTAAGTGGATCCTGGAACATGAAGGAGTAGTGCCGATTCCGGGAATGCGTTTGATCGATGAAGTGGACGATATTTTGCCTGCGCTTAAAGGCGGCCCGGGTTCTGAAGAACTGGCCCGGCTGGAAGCAGACAGGCGAGAGCTGGGAACAAATTTTTGCCGGCGCTGTAATTACTGTATGCCCTGTCCCAACGAGATCGAGGCTTCCTTTATAATTCGTGCCGGCCTTTATTTTAAACGGGTTGGCTGGGACAAAATGGAAGATAAACATATCGGGCTTTTTGAAAAGGGTCTTGAATGCGACCGGTGCGGCACCTGCGAAGATAAGTGTCCTTACTATCTTCCCCTAACCGACATGGTAATCGAAGAGAGCAAGAATATGCTTAAAAGCGCTGTAAAGCTTGGTGTAATCAGCGAAGAAGAGTGCTTGAAGAAAATAAGTAAAGCAGAAAAGGGTACTGATGAATGATTATGGTTCGCTATGCGCTATAAGGATTAACAAAGGATGCAGTAATAAGCTATGGAATTAACTTTACATCATTTTTTGGGGATAGCAGCGGCCCTGCTGCTTGTCTTTGGTATCGGTATTTATT
>PUKR01000033.1 GCA_003552365.1 Syntrophomonadaceae bacterium | reverse complement strand
TCGATTACCTGATGTCGGCAATACTGGTATGCGATACTTTAGAGAATGCCTCGAAAGCTGCCCGTTTTATTAAGCACAGCTGCCGGGTGGTTACCCTTGAAGGTGAGATGATTAATCCCGGCGGAATAATCCGTGGTGGCAGTGTTTCTAAGAGTCATGCCGGAATGCCGCTTGGCCGCCGTAAAGAAATTGAGTCTTTACAAGCTCAGCATGGCAGGGTAAAAAATCAGCTGAGCAGTATGGAAGCCAGGTTAAAAGAACTGCGTTTTCAGCTGGCAGAAAAAGAAAAAGAAGCTATTGAAGCTTCAAGAATCAGGCAGGAATTGACTGATCGGGTGAAAAGCTTGCAAAGTGAAATTGATGCCATAAAGAATGAGCGAAATGTTTTAGAAGGCCGTCTTAATTCAAGCGAGTCAACTATAAATGATCTTGAAACCGAAGAAGAAGAAATTAACCGGCGCCTGGAGTCTTTGGAGCAAGAAAGAGAAAGTTACACCAGGGAGATTAAAGAGCTTGAAAGTGATTTGGCAGGCAAGAAAGGGAAGTACCAGGAGTACCTGGACAATAAAAAAGAACTGGAACAAAAAATCACGGCCATTTTAGTCAGAATTAGCTCCCACCGGGAACAAAAAGATACTCTTGAAAACCGGATCAAAGATGCGGAGAGAAATATTAATAACCCGGCGGAAGAAATTAAGGAAAAAGGGCAGGAACATGAAAAACTAAAGCAGCAACTTGCCGATAACCAGGAACAGCAAAAGCTGGTCAACGAAAAAATTGAGGAACTCAATGGAGAAAAGGCAACTCTTATCAGCGGGTTAAATGAACTCGAGGAACTGGTTAACCGGAAAGAGGCCGAGCTGATCGAGCTGGAGGAAAAAGGTAAGCGCCGGCAAAACCAGGTTGCCCGCCAGGAAAAGAAAGAAAAGCAGCTATCCGTGGAGCAAACCCGGCTGGAAACGGAGATAAATTACCAGGAAATGCGGTTCAGGGAACTTTTTAACAATCTTGAACTGGCTCAACTGGATGAGACTTTTGATCCCGAAGAAAGCAGCCGTATAGTTGAAAATTTAAAAGAAGACCTGGAAGCATTAGGTGAAGTTAATTTAGGAGCGATTGAAGAACTTTCCCGGTTGGAAGAAAGGATTAACTTCCTTCAAGAACAAAAAAATGATCTGCAGGAAGGCGAAGCTTCACTGTGCAAGGTGTTAAATGAGATCGATCAGCGCATGGAATATTACTTTAATAATGCTTTTGAGGAGATCAGTAAAAATTTCAAACAAACCTTCGAGGAGCTATTCCAGGGCGGACAGGTTATGCTTAAGCTCACCGATGCGGAAAATATTCTTGATGCCGGGATAGAAATTATCGCCCAGCCACCGGGGAAGAAATTGCAGAACATTACCCTGCTTTCGGCCGGTGAAAAAGTCTTGACCGCAATTGCCCTGGTTTTCGCAATTCTTCGTTTCAAACCGGCCCCCTTTTACCTGCTTGATGAAGTTGAATCAACCCTGGATGATGCTAACCTGGCCCGGTTTTTAAAATTTTTAAAGCAGTCGTCTAACCAGGCCCAGTTCATAATGATTACCCACAGGAAACGAACTATGGAGGAAGCAGAGCGTCTTTACGGCGTGACTATGCCGGAACCTGGCATATCAAGGTTAATGTCCCTTAAACTGGAAGATGAAAAAATTACTACGGAGAGTAAGTAGGAGATAAAAGATGAACTTATTTAAACAATTTAAAAACGGTCTTTCCCGCAGTAAAACAGGATTTATGGGCCGATTGGACCACCTCTTTGACAGCGGTGATATCGATGAAGAATTTTATGATGAGCTGGAAGAAACCCTGGTCAGCGGAGATGTGGGTGTTCAGGCCAGTATGAAGCTTGTTGATCAGCTGCGTGAGGAAATCTCTAAGCGAAAAATTAAAGATAAAGAGGACGCTCGCCAGGTCCTCCAGGAGCTGGTGGTTAACATGATCAGTCCCGGTAAAACCATGTTTACCAGTGCCAGCATTAATGAGCCGACAGTAATACTTCTAATCGGTGTAAACGGGACGGGGAAAACTACATCTGCCGCCAAGCTGGCCCATCTTTACAAGCAAAGCGGGAATGAGGTAATGCTTGTGGCAGGCGATACTTTTCGGGCGGCTGCTATAGAACAGCTGGAAATTTGGGCTGAACGGGCCGGGGTTGATATTGTCAAGCAAAAATCAGGGTCGGATTCCGCCGCTCTTTTCTATGATGCAATCAATGCAGCGAGGGCCAGGAATGTAGACGTGGTTATTGGTGATACGGCAGGCAGACTGCACAGCAAGTATAATTTAATGGAGGAATTAAATAAAATTTACCGTGTAGTCGAGCGCAACCTGCCGGGAGCGCCCCACCAGGTCCTTCTGGTAGTCGATGCTACAACAGGACAAAATGCCGTAGTCCAGGCGAAAAAGTTTAATGAATCCATGCCTATCGACGGCCTTGTCCTGGCGAAACTTGACGGAACGGCCAGGGGCGGCATTGTTTTAAATATTCAGGAAGAGCTTGATATCCCGGTGTGCTATATTGGTACCGGCGAAAAAATTGAGGATCTGGCTCCTTTTGACCCGGAAATGTTTTCGCGGGCCCTTTTAGAGAAGAACTAAAAAATAGTCTAACTGCTTGTTTCGGTTTTCTTTCTTGAAATCATTGCTTATGCAGTTTTTTTTTGTTATAATCCCCCTGTTAAGCAAATAACCTTTACAGGTGTAATTATGCTGGAGCAGTTAAATAAAATCAATTTACTTTACGATATATATGCGCCCCTGCTTACAGAGCGCCAGCGGGATGCTATGCGTCTTTATTACAGCGAAAATTATTCGCTTGCTGAAATAGCCGAAGAGTACAACACCAGCCGGCAGGCGGTTTATGATCTTATCCAAAGGGCCCTGGAGGCAATTTATGATCTTGAAAACAAGCTCGGGCTTTATGAGCTGTTTAGGTACCAGCAGGAACTGCTGGTTGAAGCTTCCGGCTTGCTTGAAAATAAAGAGATTACCGCGCAGGATCTTAACCGTTTAAAAGAAATAATTGCCGGGCTGCGTACCAGTAACGAACAGTAGGAGTGTTAAAATGTTTTCTAACCTGGCTGAAAAACTGCAAGGAACCCTCCGTAAAATTAAAGGCAAGGGTAAGTTAAATGAAAAAGATGTCGATGGGGCAATGCGGGAAATAAGGTTGGCTCTGCTTGAAGCCGACGTTAATTTTAAAGTGGTTAAAGATTTTATTGCCGCTGTCAAGGAACGGGCTGTCGGCCATGAAGTTATGGAAAGCCTTACTCCCGGGCAGCAGGTAGTAAAAATCGTTAATGAGGAAATGACCAGGTTGATGGGGCAGGAACACAGCGGTCTTGAAACCGGTAAAAGTCGCACTGCGATTATGATGGTCGGTCTGCAGGGTTCCGGTAAAACCACAACCGCCATTAAGCTTGCCCGGCATCTTCGCGGCCAGGGCCGCAGCCCGCTTCTTGTCGGAGCGGACACTTACCGCCCGGGCGCTGTAAAACAACTGGAAAAAATGGCTGATTCAATCGGCGAGAAGGTTTACAGCAACCTGGAAGAAGACCCGGTGGATATTTGCCGGGAGGCCTTGCAGGTGGCGGACCGTGAAAATTGTGACGTAATAATTTATGATACGGCCGGGCGTCTGCACATAGATGATGAGATGATGTCTGAGATGGCCGAGATTAAAAAGGCCGTAAACCCGGAAGAAATTCTTTTGGTAGTTGATGCCATGACCGGACAAGATGCCGTTAATGCCGCCGCTTCTTTTAATGATTCGGTAGGATTGAGTGGAGTAATTTTAACCAAGCTGGACGGCGATACCAGGGGTGGGGCGGCTCTTTCAGTCCTGGCAGTTACCGGCTGCCCGGTAAAGTTTGTGGGAGTAGGTGAAAAGACCGATGCCCTGGAACCTTTTTACCCGGATCGGATGGCTTCCAGGATCCTGGGGATGGGAGATGTGCTTTCCCTGATTGAGAAAGCGGAAGCGAGCATTGACCAGGATAAGGCAAAAGAAATGGAGCAAAAACTGCGCAAGCAGCAGTTTACCCTGGATGATTTTAAAGAACAGCTTGGACAGCTTAGAAGCATGGGATCCCTTGAAGACATTATGGAGATGCTTCCGAATGCGGGCAGCTTGCCTAAAGAATTGAAGCAGATGTCTTTTAACGAAGATAATTTTAAGCGAATTGACGCTATTATAGGTTCGATGACCAAAGAAGAAAGACAGGATCCGTCAACCATCAATTCCAGCCGTCGTCAGCGGATTGCCCGGGGTAGCGGGACAACAGTGCAGGATGTGAACCGCCTCTTAAATCAATTTAAACAGATGCAGAAAATGTTTAAACAGATGGGAGCAGCGGATAAAAAAGGCATGTCTAAGAAAATGAAAAAAATGAAAAACAAATTTCCCTTTTAAAATAATCCGGAGGTAAATAGTTCCGGTTGATATAGATAATACGCAGTTACAGTTTAATTAACGGAGGTGACCTAGTTGGCAGTACGGATTAGACTTAAAAGAATGGGCGCTAAGAAGCAGCCTGCATACCGCATCGTAGTAGCGGATAACCGGTATCCGCGTGATGGCCGGTTTATTGAAGAGATTGGCTACTATAACCCCACAACCAAACCGACTACCTTTGAAGTCGATCAGGAAAAAGCTCAGCAGTGGCTTTCCAGGGGAGCCAGACCTTCTGATACGGTTAAAGCTCTTTTTGACAAAGCCGGTTTGATTAAGTAGTGCAACAGGGAGGTTGGTTATCAGTGGAGCAGCTACTGGAACATATTGCAAAAGCATTGGTAGATGATCCCGATCAAGTCAGTGTTAGGGCAGTAGAAAGCGATCGATTGATTGTGCTTGAATTAAGGGTGGCCGATGAGGATATGGGAAAAGTTATTGGTAAGCAGGGCCGCATTGCCAAGGCGATTAGAACTGTGATCAATGCTGCGGCCGTCAAAGAAAATAAACGGGTTGTTGTAGAAATTGTTCAGTGATCGGGATATATTAATCGGTAAAGTTCTGGCCCCACACGGTATAGCCGGGCAGGTCAGGGTATTTCCTTATTCCGACTACCCGGAACGAGTGGTTTATTTAAATGATGTTATCCTGCAGGTGGATAAGGAAAAAAGAAAAATGACGGTAGAGAAAGCCACCCGGCATGGACATAACTGGCTGCTAAAGTTCAGTGAAGTTGAGAGCAGGGAAGAGGCTGAAAAATTGCGAGATGGCCTGGTATTTATAACCAGGGAAGAAAGGATGCCTTTACCGGAAGGATCTTATTATCACGATCAATTAATTGGCCTTGATATTTATACGGAGGAAGGCCAATACCTGGGTAAACTGAGCAACGTAATTACCAGGGGAGGCCATGATCAGTTGATTATAAAATTGGACGATCGAGCAGGTAAGGAAACCATGATCCCGGCTGTTAAGGAGTTCATCAGGCAAGTTGATTTAGAAGAGGGCAAGGCTGTTGTCAATTTGCCGGAAGGTCTTTTGGATTTGTAGGAGAAAACGAATGATGAAGATAGATCTTATAACAATTTTTCCTGGTATCCTGGAAGGGCCTTTTAAAGAAAGCATGATTAAAAAAGCGATTGATCAGGGTTTTGTAGAGATTAACCTTGTAGATCTACGCTCCTACACTCATGATCAGCATCGCCAGGTAGATGATTATCCATACGGCGGCGGCAGAGGAATGGTTTTAAAGCCGGAGCCCCTATTTGAAGCGATTGAAGATTTAAAGGAAAAGTCTGAATTCGACAGTCCCTGGGTGGTCCTGCTGACTCCTCAAGGTGAAGTTTTTAAGCAGGAAATCGCCTACCGGCTGGCTAAAAAAGAACACCTGATCCTGGTTTGCGGGCGTTATGAAGGTGTTGATGAAAGGGTGCGCACCAAATTGATCGATCAGGAAATATCGATCGGTGATTACGTTATCACCGGTGGAGAATTACCGGCAGCGGTCCTAATAGATGCAGTGGTTCGCCTTCTCCCGGGGTTTCTGGATGAAGAGGCTTCAACAAATGAATCTTTTAATGAATCGCTGCTCGAACATCCTCATTATACCAGGCCGGCGGAATACCGGGGGATGGAAGTTCCCCCGATACTAATGTCGGGGAACCATGCCGCTATAGAACGCTGGCGCAGGGAACAGTCAGTCAGAAGGACTTATGAACGGCGTCCGGACCTGCTGCGACAAGCTAAACTGTTGCCGGAGGATGAAGCTTTATTGGATAAATTTAATGAACAAGAAGATTCTTAAGCTATTATGATTATGCTATAATTAGCCTGTGAATGGAGGAGGTTTTAGAAGTGGATTTGATCAAAGAAGTCGAAAAACGAAACATGAAGGATAATGTGCCTAATTTTACTCCCGGAGATTCAGTTAAAGTGCATGTTAAAGTTATTGAAGGCAGCCGTGAACGGACCCAGGCTTTCGAAGGGGTTGTAATCAGGCGCCAGGGCAGCGGGGCAAGAGAGACATTTACCGTACGCAGAGTCTCGTTTGGGATCGGTGTAGAAAGAATATTCCCCATTCATTCTCCATCGATCGATAAGATCGAAGTAATAAAAAGAGGGAAAATTAAACGGGCCAAGCTTTACTTCCTGCGCAAACGTAAAGGTAAATCAGCAAGGATTAAAGAACGCCGTTAAACAAGTAAAAAAGGGAATGATCTCTTTTGAGCAGCTGGAAAGAACTATGGGAATGGTCTAGGACTATCCTAATTGCGGTAGTTCTGGCCTTAATTATTCGGATGTTCCTGTTTGAGGTGTTCGTGGTCGAGGGCAGATCAATGTATCCCACCTTGACAGAAACCGAGCGGCTAATGGTGAATAAAGCCGCCTACCACTTTGATGAACCGGAGGTAGGCGATGTTATCGTATTTGAGTATGAACCCGGACGGGATTTTATTAAACGAGTCATCGGGGTTGAAGGTGATGAAGTGGAAATAAAAAACGGCCGGGTTTATCTCAACAGTACTTCCCTGGAAGAACCCTATCTTCCCAGCGATATTGAGATGTATGATTATGGACCAAAAATTGTCCCTCAAGGGTACCTCTTTGTTTTGGGAGACTACCGCCAAAACAGCATGGATTCCAGGGATCCTCGGGTGGGCTTTGTAGATGAAGAATACCTTAAAGGCCGGGCCTTTTTCATTTTTTGGCCACCATGGGAAGCCCGGTTGATTGACACAGAGGCGGAATAACCTTGACCAAAGGACAATGGTATCCGGGAAAAATGTCCAGGGCTTTAAACCAGCTCCACCAGGATTTAAAAGCGGTCGACCTGGCTATTGAGCTGCTGGATGCTCGCATACCTTTTAGCAGCCGCAACCCCAGGTTTGAATCCCTACTTGAAAATAAAAGACACCTTGTTTTACTCCATAAGGCAGACAGCGCAGATGCAGAAACCACAAAACGCTGGCTGGATTACTGTCAAAGTTTTGCCGATAAAGCCATGCCGTTTAGCGTTAAGGATAAGAAGTATCTGAAAAAGCTTATGGGATACCTCAATGAACAAGAAAAAAATTTGAAACCTAAAAAAATAAAGCGCCCCTTAAGAATGATTTTTGTAGGGATTCCCAATGTTGGCAAGTCCACCCTGATTAACCTGTTTGTAAGTAAAGCGGTGACGAAAACCGGCAACCAACCGGGTATTACTAAAGGCAGGCAGTGGATCAGGATCATGCCGGGTATGGAACTACTTGATACACCGGGAATATTACAACCCCGGATGGAAGAAAATACTATAAACCCGCTTACCGTTGTAGGAGCTTTACCTGCCGGAAAAATAGATCAGCAGGAGAGTGCGCTCTGGTTAATTGGCTCCTACTTGATGCAGGGAAAAGGCAATATACTTAAAGAGCGTTACCGCCTGGATTCAATTGATTCATCTGAACCTGAAGAACTGTTGGAACAAATCGGGCTGTCCCAGGGTTGTCTACACTCGGCCGGTAAAGTTGACCATAAAAGGGCTGCCGGGTTGATTTTGCGGGACTTCCAAAATGGAGTCCTGGGCAGGCTTACCTTAGAAAAACCTGAAGATTTTTAAGGAGAAAATATTACAATGTCTATGAAGCATATGAGCGTTGCAGAGTTAACCGCTTATTTTGCAAATAAGGAAGAGTTGACCGCCGAAGAAATTACAATGCTCGAAGAAGATGGCCGCCGTGGGGCCTTAGAACTCGTAAAGCGTTATCAGAGGAAAAAGGAGAGGGCGCTTGCGGAAAAAAATCGCCTGCAGGAACTTTTAGCAGAAGAAAAGCGTTGCTATGATCAAGGATTTAAAGTAATTGCCGGGGTTGATGAAGCCGGGCGGGGTCCTCTTGCCGGACCTGTGGTGGCCGCAGCGGTTGTGCTTAACCGGGACAGCTTAATTAATAAATTGAAGGACTCAAAAAAACTATCTCCGGGAATGCGTGAAGAACTTATCGATCAAATCATTTTTAACTCGCTCTGCTACGGGGTTGGCATTGCTTCCAACCGGGAAATTGATCAGCACAATATCCATAATGCTTCGATGCTGGCCATGAGCAGAGCTTTAAATGAACTTTCACCAAAACCTGATTTAGTTTTAGTTGACGGCTATCCAATTAAAAATTCTAGCTTTAAGCAAAAGGCAATAAAACAGGGGGATTCCCTGTCGCTCTCAATTGCCGCTGCTTCTGTGCTGGCCAAGGTTACCAGGGACCGGATCATGTTTGAGATGGATAAAAATTACCCGCAGTACGGGTTTAAAAGAAATATGGGTTATGGTACGGCTGAACACCGGCAGGCCCTGGTTAATTACGGCCCGTGCGACTTACACCGTCGTTCATTTAGACTGGACTTCAAGTAAACATGATTAGCCAGGTAAGGCAACTACTTTTTTATTGAGGAGCCGGCTGCAAGTGACAGCAAAATATGCTTTATTGCAGAAACGGTTATAAGTTAATTATTATCGAATTCAGGAGAATAGAGGATGAGCGAAAGGCGCCGGAAAGTTGGCCTTGCCGGGGAAGATGCAGCCAGGGACTATCTTAAAAACAAAGGGTATGAGATTTTAGATACAAATTACCGCTGTCCGCTGGGTGAAATTGATATTATTGCCCGTGATGCCCAAACGATAGTAATAGTTGAGGTACGCACAAAGACGGGGCGTTCTTTCGGGGGACCCGAAGAATCTATTACTCGTGCCAAAGCAAAAAAGTTAACCCGCCTGGCTATGCACTACCTGCGTTCAATATCTTCCCGGGATATTCCCTGCCGGATCGATTTAGTGGCGGTTATGCTTAAAAAAGAGGATTTTTTACCGGAAAAAATAAATCATATCAAGGGGATCCTTGCCGGATAGTTTATTTTGTAGTGTCTGTTCATTCTTGGTGTATTTTGGGCTGATACCGGCTCATCTCCATTACAATGACCTCTGTCCAAAATGCAACACGGCTGAACGCCAACATTTTATATTTAATCTTGGTGGTTCTCAAAACTAAAAAGAATAGGGTGTAAATAAATATGATATATCTGGCTGTAGTTGGCGGTTCTTCTTGTACGGAACAAGAAATGGAACTGGCCAGAGAAACGGGAAAAGAAATTGCCGGCCGGGGCGCTGTTTTACTATGCGGCGGCGGTTCGGGGGTTATGGAAGCTGCTTCAGCCGGTGCTTCACAGGAAGGCGGCATTGTAATCGGTATCCTGCCTGGCGGCAGTGCCCGTGAAGGCAATCAGTACCTAACCGCAGCCATAGCCACCGGCATGGGTGAGGCCCGCAATGCGATTATTACCCGCACCGCAGACGCTGTAATTGCTATTGGCGGTGAATACGGCACTTTGTCTGAGATAGCCCTGGCCATTAAAATGGGCAAACCTGTAATTGGGCTTCGAAGCTGGAGGTTAAGTCCGCCCCACGGAGTTAAAGATGGCATTATAGAAAAGGCCGGGGCGGAAGAAGCGGTAGAAACAGCTTTTTGTTTGATCAATTATTAATCGGTTTAAACCTGGTTTTCCAGGTAAACTTTTACAGCCAATTGCCGGACGATAAATTGATCTGTAAGTTTATTTTCCATTATATGATTGCTTGCGGGAGTTTTATTGATTCGAGTTGTCCAGGATTAAAAAGTATTCTTCGATTCCTTTTTTCATTGCTTCTGCGAACTGTTTTTGGCCGCGTGGATGAAATATATACCAGTTATCCTCAGGGTGCATCATATAACCTGCTTCGACTAAGATGCTTGGCACTTCCGTGTGCCTGAGGACGGCGATTTTTCTCCTCCAGGTCCTTATTTCCGGCAGTCCCATTTCCTCGCCCATCACTTCAAGCATCACTTCAGCTAATTTTTCGTTATGGTCATAGTTGTAAAGGGTCATTATACCGTGAGTTTCGACAGCATCTCCACCTGGCCCATGGGCATTGGAATGGATACTGATAAAAAAGTCTATTTTTTTTCCGGGCAGGCTATCTGTCCGTCCATAGAGTTCGGCCGAGACATCCTCTTCACGGGTCATTAAAACTTCCGACCCTGCTTCCAGGAGCATATCTCTTAAAAAAAGGCTCATTTCAAGGGCTGAATCTTTTTCATGGAAGTCAGCCGGACCGAGAGCGCCGGGGTCTTCTCCTCCATGGCCGGGGTCGATGAGGATGGTTTTTCCTGCCAGCGGATTTTCTCTATCGACCACGGGCGGCTTGTAGATCTCGATTACCAGTTCTGAATTATCCCAGTCGGTTTTAAAGCCGGTCATCTTTTGGGTAAGATCAATGGTAAGGGTGGTTTCATTATTATTCCCGTTTGTAGGCTTAAGTTCTAATGAATTAATTAATCCCGGTAAATCCGGCTTATCTAATTCATCATCAACCTCAATTCCGTACAGTTGCAGGGTTAGTTTTTTAGCCCCGGCTTCATTCTCTTCTACGATGTAGGGAATGCGTTGATCTGTGTTAAACTGCAGCCTGATTTTATCTTTTGTTTCCCGGAGAGTTATTGCTGATAGCGCTGAACTTAATTGATCGGTATCACCAACTACCCGGACGGCATTTGTGTGGATCAAGTACGTATCGTCATTGTTCGGGCTTACCCGAAAGTAGTTTCCCGAACTGCCGGTTGCTTCATAACGATTGCCTTCCTGCAGGTAGCCGGTAACATTGATCGCATAACCGGTACCGCCAAGAGTGTCGGATAGGATGTCCGGGTTATTTTCGTTAACCAGGCGCAGCCAGCCGAACCATCCCAGTTCTTCCTGGTCGGTTACTTCTATGATTTGGTAAACAGGTCTGGCAGTGAAGCTTGCCTGTCCCGGCATTTGGCGGCTTTGGTGCTGGTTGCCTCTATACAGGTGACCGGTTACCGGCATGGGAGCGGAAGTGCCACTGCCTGGAGCGTCATTTTCACTGACTGTATAAGTACCCCTGTAAATTCCCCCCTCTCCTTCAGAACCCCAGGGAGATTCATATTCTGTCATCCTGATTAAGCCGCTTCCTCCAACCTGGAAGTATGCAGAGGCTCCGGGAGTGGCTTGAAAAGCTACATGCAGGGTGTCGCCGGGGCTCAAAACCTGGTTTTGCGAGGGGACCAAGTGCATCGAGTGGAAAGCGAGAGGTTCATCTGACATCTTTTGCCAGCCATCTGGATAAATAGCCGACCGTTTAATTACCGTCGTGCCCCTCTCATCAGTAGCTTCAATTTTTATGGGAACTTCTTCCCCGCGAGGGAGGTCGACCATGGTCAAGAAATTACCTGTCCTTGGATCATGCCTGTCCACCGGCTCTTCATTTACCCTGACCTCCACCTGGGAGTAGGAATCGGTTGTGCCGAATACATAGATAGTATCGGCATAGTGGTAGGTTTCTGTACCTGGAGGGTAGGTGACATTTAGAATGGGACCTTCTGGATCACCGGGATCCAAAGGATCAAATATCGCAGGAGTGGATATATTTATCAATTTGTTTTCCAGGTCTTTTTCAACGAATGCTCCAACGGCTTCTACCGGCGGTTCGGGCAGGCTGAAGATTTTCCCGCTCCAAAATTTTACCGGAAAATCTAATTTTTCTTTCTCACCGTCTACTAAAATTTCATTGCTTTCAGCGGCAAGATTAAC
>PUKR01000190.1 GCA_003552365.1 Syntrophomonadaceae bacterium | reverse complement strand
GCCGTATTTATTCTTGCTCTTGGCGCAGCCCTGGCCACTCGCTTTGGGACTCTAAGGGCAAATAACGCTGTTTCTACTACAACAGAAAGCAGGGATTAATGGATCAAGTACGATCAGAACTTGTTATGTATCCACCTGACCGTGCTGCATTTGGCCTGTTGTAGGCTCAGCGCAGCTAATGGTGACGGCTAAAGCTGCAGCTTTTTGCTTGTGATATAATGTTTTTGGAAGTTTAGTCTCACCTCGAGTTTAACAGGGGGAGGGAGATCTTTTGGAAGAAATTAAAAATACAGGGCGAAAGGATCTACTGGATTACTGGTGGCAAAATCATCCCGGTCCGGTTATGGTTGTTGATCAAAGTTTAGAAGTGTTATCTGCAAACCCCGATGCGCAAAAGCTGATTTCTTCCTTAGAAGAAGAAGATCATCGGCTATTAATTAATAAACTGCCGGTTGTCCGGGCTATTCAATCTCAAATAACTATCAAGGATACGTTAGTTTCGCATAAGCATTATCACTTCAGGGGCACCCTGGTTCCCTTCCCTGTTTCAAAATGCCTGGTTTTGCTGCACGATATTGGCAGGGAGATGGATTTGGAAAGAAAAATTCAGGAAGCCAACCAGGAGCTGGATGATATCGTCGAAACAAGCGCTGACGGGATTGTCACTGTTGACGGTGAGGGTAAGATCTTAAGAATTAACAGGGCTTATGAAGAGATAGTGGGGATTAAGGCAGATGAGTTTATTGGACGGCCTGTGGTATCGATTAAGGAGGAAGGTTATCTTGATGATTTGGTCAGCCTTCATGTTTTAAGAGATCTAAAAGCCAAAACGCTTTACTTTAACGTCAACGGAAAGGAAGTTCTGCTTACGGGAAGGCCGGTTTTCAATGAGGAAGGAAAGTTAATCAGGATAATTGCCAATATCAGGGATATGTCGGAGTTAAACAAGCTTAAAGAAAAGCTCAAGGACATGAACAGTCTTACCGATCGTTACAAGGAAGAGCTTAAAAAATTACAGGAAACTGAGCTGTATGTTAATTACGTGGCAAAAAGTTCCGTGATGAAGGAAGTCCAGGATCTGGCTTACAAGGCCGCCAGGGTTAACTCCAATGTTTTGATTTGCGGTGAATCGGGGACCGGCAAGGAATTTACCGCCAAGCTTATACATAAACACAGCGAGCGTGCCGATGCACCATTTTTAGCGATTAACTGTAGTGTATTTCCCCCGGCGCTGGTGGAATCTGAATTGTTTGGCTATGAAGGAGGTTCTTTTACCGGCGCCGACAAAAAAGGTAAGGTCGGGCTGTTGGAAGCCGCCAACCAGGGCACGGTCTTTTTGGACGAAGTTGCGGAAATGCCTCTCGAAATCCAGGTAAAATTGCTGCGGGCCCTGGAAGAGAATAAAATCAGGCGGGTTGGCGGCAACCGGGAGATTCCGATTGATATCCGCTGGATATTTGCCACCAACCAGGATCTGCGCAGCAAGGTTTCTTCCGGAGAATTCAGGGAAGACCTTTATTACCGGCTGAATGTAATTGAAGTTATGCTGCCTCCTCTGCGCGAAAGAAAAGAAGATATTCCGCTTTTAGCCAATCATTTTTTAGATTATTTTAATTCTACCAGGCAGTTGTCCGATGAAATGGTGCAGCAGTTGATTAAGTATAGTTGGCCCGGGAACATCAGGGAATTGAGAAATGTAATTGAAAGGCTGGTAGTGCTGGATCAGAAACTTGATTTTGAAAACGATCTATCCACTTCAACCAGGGGGGGTGGGCTGCCGAACCAGGAGCAGTATTCGAGAAAAACCCTTCAAGAAATCATGGACCAACATGAAAAAGAAGTAATCAGCGAAGCTTACCGGAAATACGGGAGCACCCGGAAAACCGCTGAAAAACTGGGCGTCAGCCAGCCCACGGTCGTCCGCAAGCTGCAAAAGTTTAAATGCAAAAAGTGATAGGAATAGCTTCGGGACAGTGCTGATACAGCAATGTATCGGCGATAGAAATATAAATCACTGCCGGGTAAAAAGCTTAAAGCTCATCCCTGTTGTGCCTGTGTAATAAAACAATTTCCGCCGGCGATACATCATTGTATCAAAGGCGGATTTTTTATTGGTTTTTTGCCCTTTTTTATTGGCATGTATATTGCACTAATGATTATTAATCAGCTTTTTGGCTGGTTACACGGATATTGACTGACTTTTTATATAAAGGCCGGAACTGAGCAGAGATATTATTTTACTGCCTTGAATGTGGAATGAGGGTCCTGTGCGTATTTATTTCAGGTTTGCCGGTGAAAAAATAAAACAGTTTGGATGATCAATTCTTACTAAATAATTTTAGATGGAACAGAGGTGATCTGAAAAAATTGCTGGCCAGGATAAAAGCGCTACAAGGAAAAATGAATGAGGCGGATTTAGACCTTGTATTAATAATGGATCCCAGGGATGTCTATTATTATGCAGGCACCGGCCAACCGGCAAATTTAGTGGTTCCCCGGGAGGGCGATCCAATTTTGCAAATTAGAAGGGCCTGGGATTTTGCAGTCCGAGAGTGCTATTTTGACCAAAAGTTCTTACTAAAAGGCGGCAATTTCAAAAACCTTTACCACAAAGTGGAGAGCCTGGATTACCCCAGGCGGCACCTGGGGGTGGCCATGGATGCCATTCCCGCGAGCCTGGTGAAAAAAGTGGAGGAGAGTTTTCCTTCCTGTCTTCTTTTTGACGCATCTCCCTTGATTTTGTCCCAGCGCAGCATTAAAGATGAACAGGAGTTGAAAATGATCCGGGCCGCAGCCCGGTGTTATGAAAAAGCACATGAAGTTATTTTGAATGAACTAAGGCCGGGGATTAGCGAACTTTCGCTTTCGGCGAATATTCTTGCCGCGGTTAGGGGCGAAGGTGCGGACACTATTATCCGTAATCGCCGCTGGGATGCTTCTTTGGCTCCGGACGGGATAGTCGCTTCCTCCAAGACCTCCTGGCAAGTTTCGGGACATGCTATGACGGTAACCGGAAAGGGGCTTTCAGCTGCTTTGCCCTGGGGTGCTTCAGGGGAAACTATAGAACAGGGAGATCTGGTGGTGGTAGATCTCGGGATCAATTACCAGGGCTACCACGCCGATGTTGCCAGGACCTATGTGGTCGGTGAAGCGGACCAGAAGCAGCAAGAAGTGTTTGAACAAGTTTACTCCTTACAGGAGGCGGCATTGCAGTCCATTAAAAGCGGGGTTTTAGCTGAAGATGTTTACTGGCTCGCTTACGAAAAAGCCGTTGAAATGAATGTAATTCAATACTTTCAGGGGCATGGAGAAATGCAGGGCGACTATATCGGACACGGGCTTGGCCTGGAAATAGACGAACCGCCCATTTTGCAAATAGATAACCGGACCCGTTTATCCAGCGGCATGGTTTTTGCCATAGAACCCAAACTAATTATACCCGGTTGGGGCGCGGTGGTTTTGGAGGATGACGTGGCGGTAACAGATACAGGATATACATTGCTTTCAACCGTGCCCCGCCGGCTTTTTATGGTTGATGCTTAAGTTTTAAGGGCTATCTTTTTGTAAAGACAGCTATTAGTAAAAAAAAAGCAGGGCTATAAAGTCTGCTAAAGCTAGAGGTGTTAGCATGGTTAAAAAAAATAAAGTTATTGCTTTAAAAGATATTCCCGGGTTTGTTAGGGAAGGGGACCGGCTTTGGACCGGCGGCTGGACGGTTGTTCGCAAACCGATGGCTATGGTATGGGAATTGATCCGCAGCGGCAAGAAAAAACTGCATTTAGTGGCCAATCCCGGTGGCCCGGAATTTGACCTGATGGCAGGATGCGACTGTATCTCTAAAACAGAGACAAATTATATCGGGCACGAAGTGTTCGGCCATCCGTATAACTGGCGCCGGAAGTTGGATGAACCCGACGGCGAAGAATTCTATCATGATGACTGGACTGTGAAAACCGGGGCTTTGCGGATAGTAGCCGGTTCAATGGGGATTCCATTTATTCCGAGCAAATCGCTTTTGGGTTCCGACATTATAAACCCGGAATATGATGGTTTTAAGGAATTGAGAGGGAAAGATAAAAAAGTTCCGCGCCGCAAAGTGAAATTAATGGACGATCCTTTCTGGGATGGTGACACTGTGGTCTTGCTCCCTGCCCTCAACCCGGATGTGTGTTTGATTCATGCGCAAAAAGTTGGTGAAGACGGGACTGTATTAATCACCGGTGGGACTTTTTTGGATTATTATGCCGCCCTGGCTTCCGAGGTAACAATTGTTTCAGCTGAAAAGATAGTCAGCCGTGAGGAAATTGAAAAAACCGCGGAGATGAACAAAATTCCCGGCATGGTGGTGGATGCCATTTTAGAGGTGCCTTACGGGGCCCATCCCACTGCCCTGCATAATTATTATGACAATGATCCCTGGTGGTTCAGGGATTACCTCGAAGCTTCAAAGGATGTTCAGAAAATGAGGGAGTGGAGCAAAAAGTGGGTTCACGGGCCTAAAGATTACCGGGAATACCTGGAATTGCTTGGTAAGAAAAGACTGAAAAAGCTATGCGCAGACGGCCAAAAAGGATACAACCCGGAAATGAAAAGAAGGCTTGACCGTTTAGAGGAGGTGCCTTCAGAGTGAAAAAGCAAATAGTAGAGTTAGGATACAGCAACCTGGAAATGATGGCTGTTGCAGCCAGCAGAATTTTGGAAAATGACGATACGGTGCTGGTTGGAACAGGTTTGCCCCTGGTTAGCGCGATCCTGGCCAAGAAAACCCATGCGAAAGAGATGACTATTTTAATGGAGGCGGTAGCTTTCGATTGTGATCCCGATGCACTCCCTTTTTGCGTGGCCGATCCAAGAGCTGTTTATAAAACGGTGTGGCGGCCTACCGCCATGGAAGTGATGGGGCAGTTTCTCCAAAGGGGAAAAGTGGATGTCGGTTTCCTGGGAGGAGCTCAGGTCGATCGGTACGGCAACCTAAATTCTACCTGTATCGGGGATTACAACCGGCCGAAAAGGCGAATGGAAGGCTCGGGAGGTGCGAACGATATTGCTTCCCTGGCCGGGAAAACCGTGATCACCATAGCTCATGAGAGGAAAAGGTTTGTCGAAGAAGTTGATTATATCACCAGTCCCGGTTGGCGCTGCAGGACTCCCGACGGGACCGGCCTGGTCCATCGCCGGGAACTGGGATTAAACGGGGGGCCTTACGCGGTAGTATCTACTATGGGGGTTTTAAAGTTTGATCGCACCAGTGGGGAAATATATTTGCATTCCTACTATGAAGACCTGGGAATTACCAGGGAACAGGTCTGTGAAGCTACCGGGTTTGCATTGGATACTTCGAAAGCATCTCCGGTGGGCCCCCCATTTAAGGAAGAACTGGAAGCACTGCGGACCGTAGTTGATCCGGAAGGGATCTTCATGAAATATTAGTCCTTTGATCAATAATATCGCATAAGCGGGGTGTTAAATATAGAAGAAGGTAAAATTAAGCAATTTTTACAGCAGAATAACCCTTATGCCCTGGGAAAACTGTTGAGAGAGATTGAAAACCGCCCGGAAAGTAGCCACAGGATTATGCGCTTTGTTTATGGTTATGGGGGAAAAGCTCATGTAATCGGGATTACCGGCCCCCCGGGGGTGGGAAAGAGCACCCTGATCGAAAAACTGGCCGGCCACTGGGCGGAGCAGGGTTTGGAAATCGGAGTTTTGTGTATAGATCCAACCAGCCCGTTTTCCGGAGGTGCCCTGCTGGGGGATCGGATCAGAATGCAGAACCTGACCGAAAGCGATCGTGTTTTCATAAAAAGCCTGGCCAGCAGGGATGCGGGAGGCGGGATGCCCATTTATGCTTTCGACATGATCAAGCTGTTTGAGGCTTTTGGAAAAGATATAGTCCTGGTTGAAACGGTAGGGACCGGTCAGCTGGAATTTCGAATCTCGGAAGTGGCTGACACGGTAGCGCTGGTAACCGGGCCCGGTACAGGTGATGCCATTCAAACCATCAAGGCCGGTATCATGGAAATCGCCGAACTGTATATTGTGAACCAGTCTGACCGTCCGGGCAGTGAAGAGACGGTGAGGGACCTTAAAATGATGGTTTCAGAATCTGTTGGTAAAAGGTGGGTGCCGCCGGTCCTGGAGACTACGGCTACGAAAAAGCGGGGAATAACTGAGTTAAGCGAAGAGCTTTCAAGGCACAAAAAATACTTAGAGTCTTCCGGATTATGGCAGGAAAGAAGGCGTGAACGCAACCGCAAGTTTTTTACCCGCTTACTTTTTGAGCATTGCTGGCAAAAAATCAATAAACATATTAATCACGACCAGGAGATCCGGGATAAAATCTCCCAGGTAGAGCAAGAAAAATGTGATCCTTACAGCTTATTGCATGAAGTATTATCGGCAACCTTGAAGATAGATGGTTAAGGTTTTAAGTATAACTTACAGTATTTGGAGGGTGAAATATGGATGAGAACAGGTTGTATGACAGTGAAGAAATAAAAAAAATTAAAATGGAAAAAGAAAAATGGAAAGAACAAACCCTGCGGGATAAAGCCGGAGAAAAAACCTATTATACGGAGAACGGTATTCCAATTGATATTCTTTATACCCCGGAACATATTGCCGACCTTGATTACCTGTCCGACCTGGGTTTTCCGGGCCAACCGCCTTATGTCAGGGGAGTTTATCCGAACATGTATCGCGGAAGGCTTTTTACAGTGAGGCAGCTTTCAGGTTTTGGCGGGCCGGAAGACTGCAACAGAAGGATTAAGTTTTTGCTTGACCAGGGGGCGACAGGAATCAATATTGTTTTTGATTTGCCCACCATCCGGGGTTATGATTCCGATGATTACCGGGCGGAAGGAAATGTGGGGATTTGCGGGGTGGCAATTGATTCGCTGGCTGACATGGAAAGCCTTTTCGACAGCATCCCCATCGATGAAATGACTTCCTCCGTGGTTACTCATCTGCCCAGCACTACAGTAGTCCTGTTGGCCATGTATACTGTAATGGCCGAAAAAAGAGGGGTGCCCCTGGAGAAATTAGGCGGTACAACCCAAAATGATTTTCTGATGGAAACCACTATAGGCAGCGCTCCCGAAATTATTCCCCCTGCTCATTCCTTTAGATTGCAGTGCGACGCGATTGAGTACGCCAGCAAAAACCTGCCGAGGTGGAATCCGGTTAGTTATAATGGCTATAACCTGCGGGAAGCAGGGACTACGGCGGTCCAGGAAGTGGCTATAGCCCTGGCAAACTGCATTGCCACTGCCGAAGAATTGATAAAAAGGGGCAATGATATCGATGATTTTGCCCGGCGGCTTTCGTTTTTCTGGGATTTGTGCAACGACTTTTTTGAAGAAATTGCAAAATGCAGGGCTTCAAGAAAACTCTACCAGGAAATCATCAGTAATCGCTTTAAGGCCCGGAATCCGAAGTCGGAGTTGATGCGTTTTCATGTTCAGACTGCGGGCAACACCCTCACTGCAGTTGAGCCATTGAATAATATAGCCCGTTCTGCCGTGCAGGGGTTGGCGGCAATCCTGGGCGGCTGTCAATCGCTGCACGTAGATTCATTCGACGAGGCTTATTCTGCCCCCACCGAAGAAGCGGCCCTGGTTTCATTGCGGACCCAGCAAATTTTGCAGGTCGAAACCAACGTGGTTAATACAGTGGATCCCCTGGCGGGATCTTATTATGTGGAAAGCCTGACCAGGGATATAGGAGATAAAATTAAAGACTATATCGATAAAATAGAAAGCAAGGGCGGGATCATTGCCGTAGCGGAGAGTGGATGGCTGCACCGTGAAATTTCTGATTTTGCCTACAACCAGCAAAAACAAATAGAAAGTGGCGAACGAAAAATTGTCGGTGTTAATTACTTCGTTTCTGATAAAGAAGAAGAAAGTAAGATCGATGTATTCAGGTATCCGGAAACAGAAGAAAAGCAAAAACAAAAATTGTCCGAGCTCAGGCAAAAAAGGGATCAAGAAAAACTGGAACACTCCTTAAAAGTGCTGCGGGAAAAATGCCATTCTGATGAAAACATTATGCCTTTTGTTAAAGACGCGGTAGAGGCCTACGCTACACTGGGCGAGATCCAGGAAATATTCCGGGAAGAATTTGGCTTGTGGCAATTTCCTCTGGTTTAAAACTATCGATGATGGGATGTGATCATATGAGTGAAAATATTAAAGTAGTAATGGCAAAGCTGGGCCTGGATATCCACTGGCGGGGGGCGGTGGCCCTTACCCGCATGCTGCGGGACCAGGGAATGGAAGTAGTATATCTCGGCAACCAGTTTCCGGAGAGCATAGTTCGTTCCGCGGTCCAGGAAGGAGCTGATGTGGTGGGGCTGAGCACTCTTGGCGGAAACCACCTCACCCTTGGCCCCAAAGTGGTCGAAATGTTAAAAGAGCAGGGCCTGGATGATGTCCTAATTTTGATGGGTGGAGTAATCCCACCAGAGGATATCCCTAAGTTAAAAGAAGCCGGAATCGCAGAAGTCTTCGGTCCCGAAAGCAAGATTGAGACCATAACGGATTTTATCAGGAATAATGTGGCTTGAGAACCAGTACCTGCACAGCGGGCGGCCAACGGGCGGTTGATTAAATGGCCCGAGTTTGAATTTAGGCTTTCCGGCTTAATTTGAAACAGGCGGACAGAATTCATGTTGTGCTCCAGGTCGCAAACTAAATGGTGAAAGTAACAAAACAACTGGTGGCCGGCTCAAAGTGTGTTAATATATATATAAGTACCCTTCCAGGTCAAGAAGGAGAGGAAAGGAGTTAGCTGCCGTTGGAATATGAACAATTAAAAGAAATTCTTTTTGCTGAGATTGAGAGGCTGGCCCCGGAAATTAATGAATTGAACGATCAACTTGCCAGTGAACCGGAGTTAGGTTTTGAGGAATATAAGTCCTCGAAAGCGATTGCTGAAATTTTATCCCGGCACGGGTTGGAAGTAGAAATGCCTTTTGCCGGGATGCCTACCGCCTTTAAAGCTGCGTTTGATGGAGGTGGCGATAAAAAGGTGGCCCTGCTTGCAGAATATGACGCCCTGCCGGGTATTGGCCATGCCTGCGGGCATAATGTTAGCGGCAGCATCAGTGTGCTGGCCGGACTGGCTTTGTCAAAGATCAAGGAAAACCTGAATGGCGGGGTGGATTTGGTTGGCACCCCCGCAGAGGAGGGGGACGGCGCCAAGGTGGAAATGGCTGAACAGGGTTTATTTAAAGATTACGATCTGGCCATGATGGTCCACCTGGACAGCAGGACCAGGGTTAATTCACGGTTTTTAGCCCTGGATGGCCTTGAATTTACCTTTAGGGGGCAGGCATCCCATGCCGCTGCGGCCCCCTGGGAAGGGAAAAATGCGCTTAACGGGGTTCAGTTGATGTTTCATGCCCTTGATATGCTGCGGCAGCACGTGAGAGATGATGTCAGGATCCATGGGATAGTTGCTGATGGCGGTGAAGCCTGCAATATTGTGCCCGAAAAAGCGGTGGCACACTTTTTTATCAGGGCCAGGGAAAGGGAATACCTGGATAATGTTAAAGGAATGGTTTTAGACTGTGCAAAGGGGTCGGCCATTGCAACCCAGACCGAAGTTGAAACAGGCAAACTGTGTCCCACCCTTTCAGATCTCAAGCCCAACCCGGCCGGTGATGACTTAATGGCTGAATGTTACCGGGAACTTGGTTTGCCTGATTTAAAAGAGGAATACGGGGCGGGGTCTTCAGATATTGGCAGCACCAGTTATCAATGCCCGACACTTCATCCCAGGCTTGCGATAGCAGATACCCGGGCAAAACTTCACACCCGTGAATTTGCTGAGTTTGTCAAGGGGGAACATGCACATAATGCGATCCTTAAAGGGGCTAAAATTTTGGGATTGGCCTGCCTGAAATTTTTTGGTGACCCGAAGAAAGCGGAGCAGGTAAAAAGCGATTTCTTAGGATAATCGATAGTAAAATTCTGTTTTCCTTGCGGGTAGAAGAATAGATAGACTGATAAAGCTCCTTCAATAAAGAGGGAGCTTTAAGATTAACGGTTGCTTATTCTCTTAAAATTGCCCTGGTCAGGCAGGTGGGCCCGCCGCCTCCTTTAATGGAGACATCTTCCCCGGGATATTCGAAAACAAGCGCTCCTTCATTTTTGAGGGCTGACCTGGTCTGCGGGCTGCCGGCGACCATCGCGCATTTGCGCGGCTCCAGGGCCAGCACGTTACAGGCAAAATTTTCATACTCCTCATCAGGGACTTCTATTAAGCTGATTCCCTTTTCCAGCAGGTATTCGCGAAAAGGTACCGCCATCATTCTTGAATACACTACGGCAAGGTCTTTATCAACAGGGCTGATCATCGACATCAGGTGAAGACATTCTTCAGGGCCGTTCCAGTGTGGCAGGGGTACTTCAATAATTTCATTGACAAGGCCTTTGGTTAAATCACGGAGTTGTTCCACACCCTCTTTGTTAGTGCGGTAGCCGATTCCTACTGCTGCAGTCTGGTCTTCAAACCAGACGACGTCCCCGCCTTCAAGTTTTCCCGGTGGTTCAATTTTGCCCAGGATTGGAACCCCGATTTTTTCCATAAATTTACCGGCCATTTCCGGTTCTTTTGTTCTTTCAGCTTTGCCCATGCTGCATAAAATTGCCCCTTTGCCGGTAACGATTAAGGGATCGTGAGTATAAATCGAATCCAGAGTGGTGTAATCATCTTCGGGAAGATAGTATACTTCCGGGACATTACTCTCGATAATAGCGGCAAACTGGTTGTACTCGTAAAGGGCCTTTTCAAAATTGGGTTTTTCAGGGTAATGTAGTTTTTGCCATTCCCGGTTGGCGCTTTCCTGGCCAAACCAGGCCCTGGCCGGACTTTTCATCAAAACCGACTTTATTTTTTTGGTTTCAGACAAACCGCTATATTTAAGCATTGTTCACCTCCATCATTTTAGTGGCATTCTCGCTGCTGGATTGACGGTAATAAGCACCGCAACAGGTAAAAAGTTGTCAACAACCCCGTCCCCCTGACAACATTTTATCATACCGGTATGTTTGCCCGCACCAGTTAATTATAGTATCATAATATTGTTGACCAAATAATTTAAAGGAAGATGTAAATGACTATAAGCTTGTCGGAATTAAAAAAAGGATTTAACCGGGCAGGTTATATCTGCGATGAAAGCACTGCCCTAACAGTTTTTCTCACCCTTGAACTGGGGAAACCGCTTTTGATTGAGGGTGCTCCGGGGGTTGGGAAAACGGAGATGGGTAAAGTCCTGGCCGATATTTTAAAAACTGAATTAATTCGCCTGCAGTGTTATGAAGGCCTGGACGAAACCAAGGCCCTTTACGAGTGGAATTACCAGCGCCAGCTTTTGCGGATCCAGATGAACCGTGATTTAGAAGAGGAGCAGGTCAGGGAGGAAGATCTATTTTCTGACCGCTACCTGATGGAAAGACCCCTGCTCAGGGCTATTCAGGCGGATCGGGTACCTGTTCTTTTGATTGATGAAGTGGACAAGTGCGACCCGGAATTTGAGGCTTTCCTTTTCGAAGTTTTATCTGATTTCCAGGTTTCTATACCTGAGCTGGGGACAATTAAAGCAAAAAATATTCCGGTAGTCGTTTTAACCAGTAATAATGAAAGAGAGCTGTCGGACGGTTTAAAACGGCGTTGTCTTTATCTTTACCTGGATTTTCCTGCTGTTGAGCAGGAAGTGCAGATAGTGAAGGCCAAAATCCCTGAAATCACCGACCGGTTGGCCTGGGAAACTGCGCGGGTTGTCAGCCGGCTGCGCCAGGAAAACAACCTGCGCAAGAAGCCTTCAATTGCAGAAACTCTTGATTGGGCCCGGGCCCTGGTAGCATTAAACCGGAACCGGCTGGATGGAAAACTGGTTAGCGAAACCCTTAACCTTATCTTAAAAACCCATGCCGACCAGGAATATTTTAACAGCGAGATAGGGTCGGAAGGAATAGAGAAAATTGTTAAAACAGGTGGCAGTGGTGGTGAATCCAGGCAGTGCCGCTAAATAATAAGCTTACCAGCAGCTACCTGGAAGAAAACCTGGCTGTATTTATAAATCTACTCAGGCAGGAAGGGCTTCCGGTAAGCACCACCGAAATGTTTGATGCCCTCAAAGCCCTTGAGCATGTGGAT
>PUKR01000116.1 GCA_003552365.1 Syntrophomonadaceae bacterium | reverse complement strand
TCTGTGCCCAGGGCTTCTTTAAGCTCTTCTATGGTCGCAATACGCTTGTTTAGCAGCAGTTCTCGCAGTTTTTCGGCGTGGTAACGAACAGGGGGAGACATGTTAGAGTTACACCTCCTATAAGCGTAATTCTAACATATTAATCATTCCCTGTCAATTGCTTTTGAAAGGCGCCATGCCACCTAAATTGTCCTATCTTTAAGGGTTTAAATTATGCTGGGAAAAGTGTTTGTTGATGTATCACCCACTTTCATATGTTGTAATTACGATACTTAGTGTAAAGTTAATTTTGCGTCAATTCTTATCAAAAACAAAGAGCCCTTCTCTTTCCGCCCAGTACTCCCCGGCCGCATTAATAGAATTGAAGTTATCGTCCTCCAATAGCATGTCACGTTCACCGATAATAGTTTCTGCCGCCAGTTCATAACCATCCCCTGAAGCAACCCAGAGCTGAACATCTCCGCCCATGCCACAATGCATAACTGGAACAGAAAGGAAATTCCTGGTTAAAAAGGCTTCCTCGCCAATAGTTTCAATAAAAGAATGCGAAACCATGGCCTCATAAAAATATCCTTCAATGGGGGAATAATCATCATCCAGGTACTCACCGCCTGCTTCCAGTATACTGTAAGAGAAATCATCCAGGTCGAGCAGGATAAAACCTTCATCGCTGGCGGCAACAAGGGCTTTGTTTTCCGATAAAGCTTTTACATCGGTAGTGAAATAAGAGCTTTCAAATACCTCGCCGGTTATTAATTCCAGCTCTCCGTCTTCAAGCTTGTATACCTCGAAGTACGGTTCTTCCAGGATAGGCGGCACTAAAAACTCGCCAAATAACCGGGAGGAATAGCCGGAATAGGCGATTAGGTAATCTCCTACCGGGGTCACCTTAATATCAGCCAGATCCGGGCTGAACCACTCATCTTGCCATTCTTCCTCTTCTAACTCTTCATCTCCTCCGTTTTCTGGATGAAAGTAACGCCACTTGGAAGCATGATCAAGGTCCCATGAGCGGCCTGATAAGTCGAAACTGTCAATTTCATCAATACCGTCTTCCCCTACCCTGACCAGGTAAGTCGCATGGATGTCCGTGTAGATGTAGTAATCGTCCCGCAGGTTCTTAAGTATTGGAGACTCGGCAAATGAGGGTGGCTCAAATGTCTGCTCTTCTATAAGTTCTAAGCCCTCAGAATCCCAAAAATATAAATCGTAACTGTCCGCAGAGGCACCGTCCGAATTATCACCCGGCATGGCCAGGGCAAAACTGTTTGTGCCTGCGGCAAACTGCAATCTCTGAGGATCAGATGAACGTGGAAGTTCCAGGCTTTTAGCTTTATAGTCTAAGTACTTATGATCCACCCTGGTATTTGTAACCAGAAAGTCATCTGTCTCTTTTTCGTCCACCTCGAAGAGGTACTCTTCTTCTTCCGGAGGATCAGCTTCTTCTTTTGCTTCTTCTTCCTCCAGCTCTTCTTCAGCAGGTTCCTCCTGCCGGTACTCCTCTTCGTCAGCCTGCTCATCTGCGCAGCCGGTAAAAATTAAAATAACAGCGGCACAAAGTAGCAACTGCAAAGCCCTTTTCAATTTAGCTGCCCGCGGCATAAAAAAACCTCCCTTAAAAAAACGCCGATTATTCGGCGTTAATTTGTGCCCCCAAGCTAACATATCTTAAATCAATTTACAAGACAGGGGATTAGCGATAAAACTGCCGGTCGGGGACGTGTAATCACAATAAGGTTAAAAACTATTAGCCACGAATAATGCGAAAAAGAAAGAATCGTGGCCGGAGGCACCCCCCATCACATGAGCAGATCAAGATATGCAAGATCATAGCTGGATAACCCGGGGTTCCTCAAACTTGCAATACCCGTATCATTTTCTTTTTCCCACTCAGACTATCCCAGTGCTAATAAAATATAGATATAGCAAGGCCAACCAGCAGGGTTATGGCTCCAAAAATGTTTACCTGTTTAATCAAGGAGTAAAGGTGAGTTTTAAAGTAATCATTCGTCACGTAAGTGCACAGATGAACCGGGGAGCCAAGATAGCCGGCGTAAGAAGAAACATATACAATGCCGAAGTAGCGTACTGTCAGCATTTCAGGTCCCAGCAGAGGCATTAGAACGGGCAAGGTAATCCCCAGTGATGCGGCATTGTTCCCGGTGATAAAACCGGTTAAAAAAGGGAGGGCTACCACTATCACTATTAAAGGCACGCCGTGGCCTAAAAGATAATAGGTCGCTTGTTGGATCGAATCTGCTTCCATCATGAAATCCTTGTATATAACAATACTTAGAATGGACAGGGCCAGTGACCAGTTAAGGCCTTGAAATAGTGTTGTTAATCTTTCCTGGATTATGTTTAGCTTGCTACCGGGAGGCTGATTTATAAAGAGGGCCACTAAAATACCGGCCAGCAAGGCCAGCGGAAAATATATTCCAAAAGCTAGACCCAGAATGATGGCCAGAAGATATGGTGATGAAGCAACAACTAATCTCTTTAATGCTTCGCGGACGCTGTTATTTTCTTTTTTAATCTCGTTATTCTTATCCGGGCGGGGGTAGCGGTTTAATAAATACAAGGTAGCGATTATGAAAACAATGGCCACCAC
>PUKR01000155.1 GCA_003552365.1 Syntrophomonadaceae bacterium | reverse complement strand
CTGCGGGCATGCTCCAGCATCCGCTCATATACATCTCTCGGGATTATCACCGGGTTGGCTTTCATTGTTCATTCTCACTTCCTTACCCGTTAAAGACGGGTTAAAACTTAACCGGAAACCTCACCACAACCGCCTTAAAAATAACCTGTTATAGAAGGCTCAAGTAACGGTCGGCAGTATCCGGCAGTACGGTTACTATTGTGCCCGGGTATTCTTTTATAGCTTTGCGAGTGACACAAACCATGGCCAGCCCGATGCCCGTATTCCCGCTTGTCGCTTCAACCACGGTATCCCCTTTTTTAAGATTTCCCGCTTTTTCCGCTGCCTGGACCATGGAAAGGGCAATCCGGTCTTTTACACTACCACCGGGATTTAGCCCTTCGATTTTCGCCCATAATCGTCCCTTTTCGTCTGGAGGAACAATACTTTCCAGGGGAACCAGGGGAGTGTTGCCTATCCGCTCAATAATATCATGTCTTTTGTTACTACCTAACATCTCCATGCTCACTCTTTACTGGAAACCGGTGGTTTACCCAGGCAATGATTCCGCCTGCTAAGTTATAAGTCTCGGTAAATCCGGCTTCTCTTAAAATTTTGACCGCCCGGTAACTGCGCTCGCCAATCTGGCAGACAAATACCGCCGGGCGGGTATAATCTATTTCATCCAGCCTGTCTTCCAGTTCCCCTAGCGGAACCAGGGTGGAGCCGGTCACATGCTGCCGGGCAAATTCCCGGGGCTCCCTGACATCGATAACCTGGGCTCCGCCGTCGATCAATTTTTTAGCTTTCTCCGGGCTTAGGTCATAGGCATACCTGTCCTCATTGCTTTCTGCCTCGGTGCCGGGAGCAGGCACCCCGCAAAACTCTTCGTAATCGATCAACTCTTTTATTGTGGGATTATCTCCGCAAACCGGGCAATCTTCTCTTTTCTCCCAGTTAAACATGTGATGCTCCTCCACCAGGGCATCATACATGTAGAGACGATTGGCCAGGGTTTCTCCTACACTCAAAATCAGCTTGATTGCCTGCATGGCCTGAAGTGAGCCCATCTGCCCCGCCAAAGCGCCGATAATCCCCGCCTCGGCACAGCTGGGTACGCTGCCCGGCGGTGGGGGAGTGGGGAAAAGACAGCGGTAACAACCCCGGCCGGGGTAATACACGGTGGCCTGCCCCTCAAAGCGCAGGATAGCGGCATCGACAAGCGGCTTACCCATCAGTACACAGGCATCATTGATCAGGTAGCGGGTGGGAAAGTTATCGCACCCGTTAATAACCAGGTCGTATCCTTCAAGGATCGAAAAAGCATTGCTTGAACTCAAGATGTCCGGGTGAGTGTTCACATGGACATCAGGGTTAATTTTTTCCAGGCGTTCTTTGGCCGTCTCCACTTTCAACCGTCCAAGCCCGCTTTCATCGTGAAGCACCTGGCGCTGGAGGTTAGAGCGTTCCACCCGGTCACCATCGACAAATCCGAGGGTGCCTACCCCGGCAGAAGCCAGGTAAAGCCCGGCCGGTGAACCAAGTCCTCCGGCGCCAACAATGAGAACTTTTGCATCAAGCAGTTTCCGTTGTCCCGTCACTCCAACCTCAGGCAGGCGGTTGTGGCGGGAGTAACGATCCATTTGCTCCTCATTTAAAAGGGGAACATTTTCTTCCTTCGCAGGAAACTCAGAATCATTGGCTGTGCCACCGGCCATGGCAGGGACCAAGGCTATCTCGTCCCCCTCCTGTAAACCGGTAGTTTCACCGTCCAGGTTGCGGATTTCCGTGCCACTTACATATATATTTAAATGAGGGGCAAGCTCACCGTTATGATAAACCCGATCCTGTAAACCGGGATATTGCTCTAACATTACCTGCATGGCTTCTTTCACACTGCCGGCGGCAATTTCCACACGTGACTGATTGCCGGTTAAATCCCGATAAGGTGTGGGAATATAAATTTTAATCATTGAAGCCATAATGAATATACCTCCTTCCGTTTGTAGAACCCGGTTGTGCTTTAAAGCAAACCAGTCCCGGAAGGCGGAAACAAAACAAAAATCGCCTTTTTGCAAAAGGACACCGTAAGCCAGCCCAAAACCTGCTCCTATTATCAGCAGGTTATCTATTCCCTCCAATGAGCCCACCCCTCTAATAAATGATATCAATGCTATAGAGTTTATATATTATAACTGCAATTATAAATTCCGTCAAGAATCGAATAATTAACTTTCGTTAAATGCCGTTGACATCATAACCCCAGGGGTATGTTTTAACAGATAAAAAGACTCATTGAAACTTTTTCATTTTTTTCTTGTCCCTTTGTTTACATCGGTAGTATAATTAAGTAAAATGATAAAATATTCTTAAGAAAGGAGCGAGTAACATGCATATGTGGGACTGGGGATTTGGAGGCGGGTGGATCTTTATGATTTTCATCTGGCTTATAATTATAGCAGTAATTGCAGCGATCATAATACTGGTTGTTAATAGCACGAAACAAAATAAGAGCAGTTCTCGGGGTATTGATTCGGGGCACTCGGCTGCTGTAGAAAAAGTGAAAGAGCGTTATGCCAAAGGTGAAATTGACCGTGAAGAATACAAGCAGATGATGGAAGACCTGAAAGACTGAT
>PUKR01000159.1 GCA_003552365.1 Syntrophomonadaceae bacterium | reverse complement strand
TTGAGCTGTTCAGCGACGTCCCCGAAACGGTCGTCCTCATTAGGCATGGCTGTGTTCCTCCACGAGGTCCGCTAAGTGGTCGAAATTCGGGATCTGGTCGCAATCTTCGTCGAACTCCGAGACGGGCATTCCTTGCTTGAAGGCGCGGGAAATTGCGGTCCGTTCGCGAATCCCTGGCTTTGGAATACTATCGATGGTGCGTCCCGAATCATCGAGAGCATCGAAAATCTCCGGATCCACACGAGCGTACTCAGGGACGAACGAACCGAACTCTCGGTTGAGATTTTCAACGAGGGTCCGATGCTCGTTGTGTTGCCCCATCGTTTCGCGAATCATATTCGGAGTGACTGCGAGGATATCTAACCCGATATTCTGCCGGATTGGGGAGATTTGGCGCTCAATCATCTTATTGAGGCCGTTGATCGAGCCAGCACGCGGAATTAGCGGGATAATGACGCGTTGGACGGCGATGAGGGCGTTATCGGAGAGCTTCCCACGGCCGCCCGCGGCATCAATTATAACGTAGTCGTATCCGTTTTGGATGAGCGGATCGACGACATTCCGCCGAAGCTTCACGTCTGCGAACCGTTCGTCCTTCAGCCTCGTCTCGACGTTCTCGAGTTCGTTGCTCGACGGGAGGAGGTGAACGCCGAAGTCCGTCTCAATAAGCAGGTCTTCGGGGTCTTCACCATCGATAAGGGCGTCACCCAGGTTCGCATCGCGGTCGTACGCATCGTCGTACCCAAGCTGGGTCGTCATGTGCCCGTCCTTATCCAGATCCAGTAGTACCGTCTCATGGCCGCGGTCAGAAAGTCGATCAGCGATGTTGAGCGCGATCGTGGATTTTCCCACACCCCCCTTTAGCAACGAGACAGCTGCTCCAGGAAGTCCTTCAAACTCGTCAGCACTCATGGATCAGCCCTCCGCGATAGGTGGATTTTGTACATTTCGTAGGCAATCCACATTGTGTAGATTTTGAAAGTTGCGCACGTTTCGTTGATAATGTGAGTTTTGCCTTGCTCATACGCGGCTAATGAAGTTCACCCACCTTAATTCTGCGTCAGACAAATTGGGCGCGCTATCCACACAATTTACATTTTGTACATTATTCTAATTGTGAGCACAACCCCAATTTGCCCTGATCTCCACCAATCAAACGTAATCTACACAATTTGCATTATCTACATTTCGCACACATCCATCACAATTATCGCTACACCTCAAGCGCCAATGACACAATGTACGGAACCTACATTATCCACATTATTCACATTATGCTAATGGTGTGCGATATCGACATTGTCCAGCCATTCTGATATGAGAAACCAGGGTGGTGAACTGCCTAGGATTTTGCCAGACGAAGTCACGGTGGCCGTTCAACTGTCTACACGACCCCAGACAGGAACAGGTGGTGACCGGTGAGACAGTGACGACGACCGCCTGAGTAATCGATGGATCAGTACTCGTGGTAGTGAAGCTCCAAGGCAGCCACGAGACGGATTGCAGAGACGTTCTGATGGTTGCGGAAGTGATCAATCCGATTCAGCAAACCGTGTTTGTTGGTTGGCGATATGAAGTGCTTAAGAGCCTGTCCGAAAAACGTCTATCTTGCCGGGAAATATGCTTAATTAAGTCTATAAGCGGATCTAAGGCCGTAAAATCGACGCGAAAATTCTTTTTCGGACAGGCTCTGAAAGAAAGGTTTTTGCTACGTCTGATTTCGGATCTGTGCTTTCACCACGGACTCAACTTCGTCGCTGGACACCATATCGATACGTGAATCTTCGCGTAGCGTTTCAAGAATCGTCTCGGGTCGCTCACCGAACTGGAATTCTAAAAACATACCAGATGTTGGCCCGTGGCTCCGCCGCTCAAAGTCCACGAGTGAATACGTCGTCAGCTCTTTCATTTTGTTGACGTACGTTTCCTGATGGTACTGGTCGGCATCAAGCGACTCGGTGAGGAATTGATACACACGATACCCGGTCGTACTTCGGGCAGTTCCATCATCAGCTTGGGCAGCGACCGTTGCTGTCGCATAGAGACACAGTTTCTTCTGGGTGCTGATACCCCGAACGACCTCGAGGACACGATTCTTTTCGACCTTTTCTTGCGCTTCTCGAACGTGGGTCTCCTGAACGCGATCGTTGCCTTCGCGTTCGGCAAGTTCACCTGCAACGCGGATGAGATCGATCGCTTTCCGAGCGTCACCGTGCGTTTGGGCTGCAAAGGCTGCGGCAAGTGGGATGACATCGTCATCAACGACATCATCATGAAAAGCATCCTGCCGTCGACGAAGAATCGCCTGGAGCTGATTTGCGTCGTAGTCGTCGAAGTGGACATCCTCCGGAGTGAACGAACTCAGTGCTCGGCTACCGACAGACTCCATCATCCTCGTATCGTTCGAGATTGCGACCACGGAGATGTACGCCGTGAGGTCGTCGTTTGCTCCGGCTCGCGAAAGTTGATACAGAAGCCGCGAAAACGCCGGCTCCTGTTTATCCCGACGACCGACGAGCATATCGAGTTCATCAAGCACGAAGACAACCGAATCGAAGTGTTCGTTGACGATCCGATAGAGCTCGTCCCATTTTTCTTTCGTCGCAACGCCGTGTT
>PUKR01000145.1 GCA_003552365.1 Syntrophomonadaceae bacterium | reverse complement strand
GCAGAAGTAGTCCTGGTGACCCACAGGGCACAAGAAAAGGCTTTTAGAAAGGCTTTAAGCAAGGTTACCGGTATCGAAGCGATCAAGCCAAACCCGAGCATTATCCGTTTGCTAGATTAAACTAAAAGCCGGATTTCATTATGCAGGCAACTTTTTCGGGCAGTGAGGCAGGGTAGACTATTGACCTGCTGTGAAGAAATACTGCTCCGGCTAAAGAGCGTGTAAAGTTATTTTTAAACCGTTCCCTGAAATTCCCGGTGTAGATAAGCTCCAGCGGTGTTTGCTTTTTTTCGGCCTCCAGTAGCGTGGAAATTGCCAGTTTTGCGCTTTTAAAGGCATTGTAAAGTCCTTCGCCCGAATAGGGATCGACTAAACCGGCGGCATCGCCCACCAGGATCAGGTTACCTGTGCCTGCTTTTTTCAGTGGTCCCAGGAAGGGAAGCGGCCAGCTTTGCAGGGTAGTATAGTCAGGCATCTCGGCAAAAATTTGCCGGTATGCTTTTGTTAATAATTTAAATCCGGCGACACCTCCTATACCGCGGTTAACTTCACTTTTCCCATAAAAAGACCAGCCCATGCCTCCCAGGAAGGGCAGGGGATAAAATTGCAGGCTGCCCGGGCTGTTTAATTGGGTGTCAGGTTTACAGGAGTTAACCACGCCCAGGCCTGTGAACTGCTCCTGGTTATTCCTTAATCCTCCAAGAACAGCAGTAGTGCCGGTGGCGCCGTCAGCGCCGACCAGGAAGCGGGATTTGATTGTTTCTCCGCTACTTTCCCCGGTTTTTAATGAGTAACTAAAGTTTTGTCGATTATTTTCGGTATTTTTCTCTAGATTTTTAAGGGGAGCGTTTTCCAGCAGCAAGGCTCCTTTACGGCAGGCATAGCGAGCCAACAGGTGATCAAAATATTTACGCTTAGTAATTACTCCTAACGGATTATCGGCAGTGTAAGAATATTTTTTGCCTCTTACAATTATTGCAAAGCTTTTTACAGGAGTGCACATTTCCGGGGGCAAATCAAAATCACGGGGAAGAAGAGACAGTGCCCGTGAAGAAATAAAACCGCCGCAGGGTTTTTCGCGAGGCATTCTTTCCTTTTCCAGGATTACAGTCGATAAACCGGCCTCTGCCGCTAAAGCAGCTGTTAATGAACCAGCCGGTCCAGCCCCGATGACAGCAAGGTCGAAAGTTTTATGATCGGCAATATGGCTTAAAAGATTTCTTGCTCCGCAATTCCAGGTGTTCAACAGTATAACCCTCCTCCTGGCTGTGCCAACCGATTATATTTTAACGGCTATGGTAGACGCATTCAATTATAGCATACCGCTGCAGCGAGATATTTCGAAAAAAAATTGATTAATCTTTCAGTTTTAGCGATTTTTGCTTGACGTTACCTGGTTAATCGCTTAAAATTATTAGCGTGGTATTCTAAGTTTGCTTTAAAGCTTAATGATTTTAGCATAGCAGCATTCCATTTGGGGAGTGAATATTTAATTTTAACAATATTGCTGGAGGATATTTTGCGGAAACGGCATCCCTGCTCTCCTTACAACAATTTAGCTTTTCAATAGTAGCGTACAGAGCCGGCCTGGAAAGCCGGCTTATTTTGTCAGGTAAATAAATGCTGTTTTATGTTTTTAATTTAGATTAACCGGAGGTTTTAAAATGGGCATTGATTTTAATCGGGAAGTTGATCGCGTAGCCCGCCTGGCCCGCTTATCTCTTGATCCCGACGAAAAAAAACATATGGCTGATCAGTTAAGCGATATCTTGGAAACTGCCAGGCGAATCCAGGAGCTTGATACCAGCGGCATAGAGCCAACCTCCCACGTGATAAATATTCCGGTAGCAATGAGAGAAGATGAGGTCAAACCTTCCCTGCCGTTGAGCAAAGTCTTGCAGAATGCTCCAAGAAGGGAAAATGATTATGTAAAAGTGCCGAGAGTAACCCCACCTGCAAGTAATGAGGAAGGGAAATAATTGTTGTCTTGAAAATAAGGGTTTTGATTTAGAGTGAAGCCGAAGTGAAAGCGAGGCAAGCATGGAACTTTTTGAATACAGCGCGTATGAGCTGAGTAAGATGCTGCAAAGGAAAAAAACTAGTTCAGAAGAATTGGTCCGCAGCTATTTAAAGAGAATCGAATTGATTAACCCCCGGGTAAATGCTTATATTACTGCTACTCCGGCTTTAGCTCTTGATACTGCGCAATCAGTTGATAATAAACGCATACGGGGTGAAGAACTACATCCCCTCGCAGGCATACCGGTTGCGGTAAAAGATAATATTTCTACTGCCGGGATCAAGACAACCTGTGCCTCCAGGATCCTGGAACACTATATTCCACCTTATGATGCTACTGTAGTTAAGGCATTAAACCGGGCCGGGATGCCTGTTTTAGGTAAAACTAACCTGGATGAATTTGCTATGGGCTCTTCCACGGAAAACTCGGCTTTTTTCCCAACCAGGAACCCGTGGGACCTGGAAAAGGTGCCCGGTGGCTCAAGCGGCGGGTCCGCAGCTGCTGTCGCTTCTGGAATGGCGCCCCTGGCCCTCGGTTCAGACACCGGGGGGTCAATCAGGCAGCCGGCAGCCCTGTGTGGAGTTACCGGGCTCAGGCCTACCTATGGCAGAGTTTCCCGCTACGGGCTGGTTGCTTTTGCATCTTCACTTGACCAGGTTGGAACCCTTGCTCTATCAGCCAGGGACACTGCTTTATTGTTAAACCTGGTTGCCGGACCTGATCCTCACGATTCAACTTCGCTACCTGATCGGGATCGTGATTATATCGACAATCTAACCGCCGGAGTTGAAAACTTACGCGTCGGAGTAATCAAGCAGAATGTAGCCGACAGCTTTGACAGGGAAGTTACCGCTGCGGTTTTGAAGGCAGCTTCCTTGCTTGAATCAAACGGCGCACGGGTGGAAGAAGTTTCACTGCCCATGATCGATTATGGGTTAAGCGCATATTACCTGATTGCTCCTTCGGAGGCCAGCTCAAATCTTGGCCGTTATGACGGGGTTCGTTACGGTTATTTTGCTCCGGGTAAAGACATTTCGGAAATGTTCTGCCGGACCAGGGGGGAAGGTTTTGGCCCGGAGGTTAAAAGAAGAATTATGATCGGCACTTATGCTTTGAGCGCCGGTTACTATGATGCTTATTATTTACAGGCAATGAAAGTAAGGACGATGATCCGCCGCGAGTATGAAGAGGTTTTCAAACGCTATGATATTTTGATTGGCGCAGCTTCCCCGACCCCGGCTTTTAAGCTTGGTGAAAAAACCAGCGATCCCCTGCAGATGTACCTGTCGGATGTTTGCAATATAACCGATTCCCTGGCGGGGGTACCATCCCTTGCAATCCCCGGTGGTTTTCATTCAAGCGGTCTTCCCATGGGATTACAGTTAACTGCCGCCCCACAAAGTGAAAGACTTCTTTTGCAGGTAGCCTGTTTTTTCGAACAACACCCGGAAACAAAGCCGCGGCGGCCCGAGCTGGATTTTATAGAGAGCCCGCCTGAAGAGGGGGGCATGTAAAATGAATTATGAAGTAGTGATCGGCCTGGAAATTCACCTGGAGTTGCAGACTATCTCAAAACTTTTTTGCGGCTGCAGCACGGCTTTCGACCGGGAACCAAATACGAATTGCTGCCCGGTTTGCCTTGGCTTGCCCGGCAGTTTGCCTGTTTTTAACAAAAGGGCGATTGAACTGGCAGTAATTGCGGCCCTGGCCCTAAACAGTGAAGTGCAACGGGGAAGCCGTTTTGATCGCAAAAACTATTTTTATCCGGATTTACCGAAAGCCTACCAGGTATCACAGTATGACCGGCCCCTGGCCAGGGGCGGTTATCTCGAGTTTGAAGCTGACAGCGGGGTAAGGCGCGTAGGTTTGGAAAGGGTTCACCTGGAAGAGGAAGCAGGTAAGCTGCAGCATGCCGGAAATTCAATTTATCAAGCGGAATATTCCCTGGTAGACTATAACCGGGCAGGGATACCACTGTTAGAAATTGTTACCGCTCCCCAGATCCATTCCGGCCGGGAAGCGCGGGCTTTTCTGGAAAATCTGCGCTTAACCATGCTTTATGCCGGGGTGTCCGATTGCAAGATGGAGGAGGGGTCACTGCGATGCGATGCCAACATTTCGCTTCGCCCACCGGGCTCAGATCGATTTGGCACCAAGGCCGAAGTGAAAAATATGAATTCTTTCCGTTCGGTTGAAATGGCTTTAGACTATGAAGTAGGAAGGCAAGCGAAATTGCTCGATGCCGGGAGCATTGTGGTGCAGGAGACTTGCCACTGGGATGAAGTAAATAAACGGACAATCTCCCTGCGGGATAAGGAAGAATCGTCCGACTACCGTTATTTTCCCGAACCTGATCTCATGCCTCTTCAACTGAACAATTCTTTTATTGAAAAACTAGCCGAAAAGATGCCGGAACTGCCGCGGCAACGCCTCCAGCGTTTGCTTGAACAGTATGGCCTGGACAAGGAAGCAGCTGTTTTGTTGACTGCAAATCCGGGGTTGAGTAATTTGTTCGAAGAAACAGCCGGTATTTATGGCCGCTATAAGGATTTGGCCAACTGGATCCAGGGTGATTTATTATATCAACTGCGGGAGCAAGGTAAAGAACCGGTTGAAATTAACCCGAATCAATTAGCCGAATTGCTTAAGCTGCTGGATGAGGGAGTTATTAATAGGCCTGTAGCCAAAGAACTGCTTTCCGAAATGGTCCAAAGAGGCCTGAGTCCCAAAAAATTAGTAGAAGATCGAGGTTTAACCATGATTTCCGGCCCGCAAAAACTTGTTCCCCTGGTGGAGCAGGTTATTGCCGATAACCCTGAAGCGGTGGAAAGTTATCAAAAGGGTAAGAAGAAGGTGATTGGCTTTTTGCTTGGTAAGGTGATGGACTTGACCGGCGGCAGGGCTGATCCTGGTGAAATAAACCGCATTTTAAAAGATAAGCTTAAAGATTAATTTTAATAGTGTCTGCACAGCCCAAAAGCAGCAAGGCCGAGCAGTTATTTTTAATATATTATTGTTCAGGGGGGATTTAAAATGGACAGTGAAAATAGTTTGGTTATTGTTGGCGCTCAGTGGGGCGATGAAGGAAAAGGCAAAGTAATTGACTACCTGGCATCCGAAGCAGATGTAGTGGTACGCTTTCAGGGTGGAGATAATGCCGGGCATACAGTGGTTTTTGGAGCCAACATTTTTAAACTCCATCACATCCCCTCAGGGATTCTCAACCAGGGGACTTTGAGCCTGCTTGGAAACGGGATGGTTGTTAATCCACTGGTGCTTGTAGAAGAGCTTGAAGAGCTTGAAAAGCGGGGGATTGGTACAGGCAACTTACGAATTAGCAGTAAAGCACATCTAATTATGACATATCACAAAGTGCTTGATGAGGCAAATGAGAAGCTGCTCGGGGAAAAAAAGATTGGTACCACCGGTCGCGGTATCGGTCCCGCATATGCTGACAAAGCCTTGCGCCGCGGCCTGCGGGCAATTGATCTGACTGACCCGGATTCTTTTCGTAACCGGCTTTCCCAGGTTTTACCCTTGCAAAACCGATTATTAAAAGAAGCCTGTGATCACCCCGGTTTTGATTTGGATGAGCTAATTGAACTTTACCGACCGGTTTGTGAGAGGCTGGCGCCCCTGGTTACCGACACTTCTTTACTGCTTTCCAGGCAGCTGGAAGCAGGCAAAAGAGTTCTGTTTGAAGGAGCCCAGGGAACTCTCCTCGATATTGATCACGGGACCTATCCTTTTGTAACTTCTTCATCAACTGTAGCGGCATCTGCCAGTTCCGGCAGCGGGGTTGGACCAAATCATATCGGGCAGGTCCTTGGTGTTTTAAAAGCTTATACCACCCGGGTTGGAGAAGGGCCTTTCCCGACGGAAGAAGTAGGAGATGCCGGGGAATTGCTTAGAATGCAGGGTAATGAATATGGGACGACTACCGGTCGACCAAGACGCTGTGGCTGGTTTGATGCTGTTATAGCCCGCTATTCGGCAAGAGTAAACGGTTTGAGCGGCCTGGCTGTTACCAAGCTGGATGTTTTAAGTGGGTTGGAAACCATAAATATGGCTGTGGCCTACGAATGTGACGGAAATAGAATCGAAGAATTCCCCCAGGATATTGAAGGACTAAAGAAGTGTCAACCGGTATATGAATTTTTACCGGGATGGGACGAAGATATTTCCCGCGTGCGCAGCTTTGAAGAATTGCCTTCAGCTGCAAAAAGTTATTTAAAAGCGCTTGAGGAAACCACAGGTGTTGCTGTAGAATTGATATCAGTTGGACCGGACCGGTCTCAAACCATTATAGTTCCGGGTTCAACTCCCGAACATTGGCGTAAACTTTAAAAGCATGGCCTTTTAGACTATGAAAAATGGAAGCTGTTTGCAGGAATCTTAAAACTAAAGGGCGAATATAAAGGCTACTCAACAGTGACTGTTTAACAAAACCTAAAAACAATCATAATTTGCTTGATGATGATTAGCAGATGAGGAGGGAAGAAATGAAACAGGGTTTGCGAAACTGGTTGAAAGTAGTTATCGGGTTTGTTTATTCAATTACCTTATTCGTTACTTTTTTAACCTACTCACTATTTGGGGTTAAAGCGGAAGATACGGTCAGGATAATTGTTACCGAAGCAACCCCTCCTTATACCGAGGTGCAACTATTTACTGCTACTTTGCAACCGATGGTTATTCACAACATTTTTTGGCTGACTCTGGCCGGTATTGGATTTTTATTGATTTTACTTTATTTCATTGATCAGCGGTTTAAGGTGTTTTTGGCTCCCGGTATCCTTACCATTGTGATAACTATATTTGTCGGTATAATTATGTATCTATCCCTGGAAAATATTTTTGCTCATGTCCAGCCTTACCAGGAACTTTACCTTGAAACGGCGATGGAACGCTTTCAGCAGGTAGTGACCGGCATGTCTTTCCTGGGGATAATCCTAATTGTGCTTTCATATCACGGGGAAGGGCTTAAGGAATACTTTAGAAGATTTAAGAGATAGACAGGTTATAGCTTTATTAGATTAAGAGGGGAAAAAAGTTGGGGCCGATGACAGCATCGCCCCTTTTTATTTGAAACACATTTATTTTGTGGCTGTTCAGCCTGTTTTATAAACAGCTCCGGTAAGAAGCCTGAAACGAAAACCCAGAAGAGCAGAGCTCTCATTTCGGGCAATTTAATCCGCAGCCTTCTAACGGCTGAGACACATTTTTTATATTTGTTAATGATGATTACTCGTAGTTCCGAAGCATTCTAAAATAGGGGAAAGATAATTCATTTGCGATTTATTTAGAGGAGGCCCGGCGATGAAGATCCTCCACACGGCGGATTTGCATTTAAATGCCCAATCTTTTGAACGTTGGGATGCTTTAAAGGAGCTTGCTGATATGGCTTCGGATAACCAGGTTTCAGTTTTCGTCATTTGCGGGGATCTTTTTGACCAGGATGCGGCCGTAGAAATGCTGCGTGGCAAATTACGCTCTATTCTTGGAGGCAGGACTTTTAAAACCATTATCCTGCCCGGCAATCATGATTATAAAGCTTATCGCAGCGGCCTCTACTTTGGCGAAAATGTTACAGTCATGAGCGACCCTCGTCAACCGCTGCCTCTAAAGGATAATATAATGCTCTGGGGACTTCCTTATGAACCTCTTAGCCGGGAGAATTTAGCCTACCGCCTTAAAGAAATTGGGCGGTTGATGGATACCGCCTGCAAGAACCTTTTGTTATTTCACGGTGAATTGCTTGATGTTTTTTATTTTCCCCCTGAATGGGGGGATGAGGGTGACCGGCGCTACATGCCGGTTCAGCTTTCATTTTTTGAAAAAATACCGCTGCAGTACGTCTTGGCAGGCCATTTTCATTCCCGTTACCTTGCCCGGAAAATCCCAGGCGGTGGTTTTTTTATTTACCCAGGATCCCCGGTTTCTGTTACCAGGCGGGAAGTGGGAAAACGCGCCGCCAATCTTTTTACCGTCGGTGAAGAGCCGGCGGAAGTAACTTTAAACAGTTTCCACTTCGAGAAATTTAATATTACGCTTGATCCTTTTACTGTAGAAAATCCGGTGGACAAATTAAAGCAAATAATTTCCTCGTTGCACCATAAAGCCGCTCTTTTATTGGAGGTAGACGGTTTATTTGACGGTGAAGCCCTGGGAATGAACGAACAAATGATGGCCGCTGAGCTTAATAAAATTGCTGAAAGTTATCTTGCCGCGGAACCGGTTTTTGATTTTTTAGATGTGCAGCATGTGCTCAAAGACGAACTTTTCAGGGACTTTGATGCCTTGCTTGAAGAATCTGCTTATGAACCCGGGATTAAAAAGCAGGCCAGGGAAATGGCTATTAAGGCCTTGAGGGTGGTGGCGAGGTAAATGTTTATAAGAGAATTTGCCATAACTCGTTACGGACCCCTGGATGATTACGGAAAATTTGAACTGGACAGCTTTAACTTATTTTATGCCCCCAATGAAAAGGGAAAAACCCTGACCATTGATGCCCTGATGCGAATGTTTTTTAAAAGCGGCGAACTGCGTGCAATCAAAGGGGTCGAAAGGGTTGCCGAGAACCCGGAAGGTTACATGCTTCTTGAAGCTGAAAACAGAGGCGGCGATAAAAACATAGTCCCGGGCAACGCAAACACAACTATTAAGCTTCCGGAAGCGGGAGCATTTAACCAGCTGTTTGATATAAGTGCCTTTGAGTTTAGAAATATATTTTTAATCCGTGACAGTGACCTTTCGATTCTTAAAGAAAATGAGTTTTACCAGGGTGTAACCAACCGCCTGACCGGTTTACGGACAGAGGATATTAAGAAGGTTAAAGATAAAGTTTTAGAAATAGGCAGGATTACTCCGGGTGGGGAATTCCGTGATCTATCCCCGGAAAAACTTAAAAGCAAATACAATCAAGCTTCAGAGTTGTTGGAACAGGCTGAATTTCTGCTTGCGGAACTTTTAAAAGAAGGATATGGAAGAATTGAAACGGACCTGCTGGAAGTAGAAGAAAAAATCAGGGCAGCGGACAATAAGCTGGGCCGCTTAAATCTTGCTTATTACCGCGAATTTTTTGAAAAAGCGCAAAGCGCTTTGTGGAAACTTGAAAATGCTCGCTTTGAATTAAATAAGCTCGAAAATTACCGGCATGAAGATTACCAGGCCTGGCACCATGCTGAAGCCAACCTGGGGCTTTTAAGCAAACAACTGGAACATAACCGCAATGAACTGGCCAGGGCGGCCGAATCGCTTCAAGAAGCAAGAAAAAGCTTTAAAGATATTGAGCGAGAATTAAAAGCCACCGGATATCAAAAAGATCAATGCACCAATCAGGTTGAACCCCTTTTAGGGGAATATGACCGGGCAGCCGCATTTCTTAGTGCTCATAAGTCCTCAGCTAATAACCTGTTTTTAAGAAAAACGGCTTTGCTTTCAACCCTGGTAGTGATTGTCTCTTTGATCGGAACTATTATACAGCCCTACTGGTGGTTGCTGCTTTTCTTGTTTATTTCACTGGCAGTTACGGGGTATAGTTTAATCAATATTTTTAATGATTTCAGTAAAGAAAGCAGGCTTACCGAATTGGACACACAGGTAAGGGTAGCAGCTGAAAACATCGGCCTATCGGGATCCGGTATTTCAGAAGTCCGCACTTCGGTAAGTGAAATTAAAAAGAGATTTGCACTGCAGTCAGAGCGGTTAAAAGATCTGGATAGTGAAATTAAGTGGTGGGTCAAAGAAGACGACAGGTTAAGAAAAGAGGAGGAAAAATTATTAAGTCAAATCAGGGAGGAAGAAAATAAGATAGGAAGAATCAAGCTATCCGTTTCTGTGCAAAATGCCGACCATTATGCTGCACAGCTCGGGCGTAAGCAGGAACTGACAAGTGAAAAGGAAAAACAGAAAAGTATCCTGGGCAGCCTTTTGGGTGAGGCTGTTGATCCGGTTTCAGAGGAAGAACTTATTTTTCAATGGGAAAAACGGGTTGATGATCTTAAGGAATATGAACACTCGGCACCGGAACTCAATTATGAAGAAAAAACTGTAGAAAAGGTTAAAGAAGAGCTGGAAAACTTGCAAGCAAAAAAGAGCAAGCTGGAAGAACTTTTAAGGCGGCGTGGTGACGACCTGCGCGATTTGGAAAAAAAATATAATGAAATCGTAGGGAGTAACGAAGATGGTTACCTGGTCTGCCAAACATTAGTTGATCTGGAAGGCATCATCGAGCGCTTGAAAAAATGGCTTAAAACAAGGGAAGAGGAAAGAAAAAGCGCAGTGCTTACAGCCGGCCTTTTTGATCGGCTTGCTGAAAAAGAGTTAGAAAAAATATCAGGGCTATTTGGTTTAGGAAACCCGGCCAGCTTTTATTTTAACAGAATCACCGGTGGTCGTTACAGGGGAGTGGTGATTGACAGTGGCACCGGGTTGCCTTATGCCGTGTTAGAAAGCGGGGAAAAACTTGAAGTATCCAAGCTTTCCGGGGGAGCCTATGATCAGCTTTATTTTTCAATCAGGCTGGCTTTTGGTGAAAAATTGCTTGCCGGCGAAAAAGGGTTTTTTATCCTGGACGATCCATTTATTAAGGCCGATTCAAAAAGGTTAGAGGCTATGCTTAATTTGCTTGACGAGATTTGTGATGCCGGGTGGCAAATCATTTATTTCAGCGCCAAGGATGAGGTAAGAGAAGCCATGGCAGAAAAAATAATCCGGGGCGCAGTGAAGGAATTTGCCTTATAAGAATAAGTCCCGCTATAATTAAGATTAAGCTCTTAATTATGAGGGGTATGGGAGGTGAAATAAGTGCAGTTAACCGTTTTAGGCTGTTATGGTCCATTTCCTCCGGCAGGAGGCGCCTGTTCAGGCTACCTGCTGCAGGAAGATAACTGTAATCTTTTAATTGACTGTGGAAACGGGGTGTTTAGCCGTTTACAGGAGTACACAGATTACCGTGAGCTTGATGCCGTATTGCTTTCCCACCTTCACCCCGATCACATTTCTGATTTAATGGTTATGCGTTACGCTTTTGCTTTCGCAGAACAAGGAACTCTCCGTCAAAAACCGCTGCCGGTTTTTGCCCCGGGGGAACCGGAGCAAGAATTTGAACGCCTTCCCTATAAAGACGTCTATGAAGTTCACCCGCTGCAAGTTGAGGAAAGTTTACAAATTGGCCCGTTTACAATTGAAACCCTTGCCGGAGTCCATCCAGTTCCTTCCCTTTCCCTGCGATTTCGGACCAGTTCCGGGCTGTTTGTTTATTCGGGAGATACCGAATATCACAGTAGCTTGGAAAAGTTTGCCAGTGATGCGGATTTGTTCTTATGTGAAGCCAACTACCGGGAGATAGATATTCAAGATGGTCTGCCCAACCATTTAAGCGCTTCGCAGGCGGCGCAGATTGCATCTAAGGCAGCTGTCAAGCGCCTGCTCCTAACCCATCACTACCCGGAAAACGAGCAGGCAGACGCCCTTGTCGAAGCCAGGAAACACTTCCCGGACAGTGAGCTGGCCAGGGAAGGAGAAATTTATACAGTGAAGTAATATTTATCAAAAGTTATAGCTCAAATGTGCTGTATTTTGGACGGGGGACATTGCAGGTAAAGCGGTTGCAGTGTCAAGTGAAGTAAAGGTTTTAGCTGGTCGGCCTGCATGGAGGGTCAGCCCACCGAAGACTGAGCCATAGATGGGCGGATGCCAGGGGCAACCAAAGCATAAGCTTGCAGCTCTATTTGCCGCCTTTTGCTTGCGATGAACCGGCACCCGACCAAAATGCAGAACGGTTGAGCAGACAAAATCAGAATAAAATATTTTCTGCCAGGAATAAACAAAAAGCAGCAGTTAAATACCAAAGGAGGATGTAAGGATGACTAAAATCAAAAAAGAGGCTCAACTGGCCCTGGGTCCGGTGCCCCCTGCGCTTATAGCCTGCGGAAACAAATCGAAAAGAAATATTATTACCCTGGCCTGGGTGGGTGTGGTTAATTCCTCTCCGCCAATGGTTTCGGTGGCGATCAGGCCCGGGCGTTATTCTCATAACCTGGTAAAGGATTCCGGTGAATTTACAATTAATCTTCCGAAAGATGAACAGGTTGAAATAGTTGATGGGTGCGGCACATTAAGTGGAAAAGAGCTCGATAAGTTTTCCCATTTCAACCTTACCGCTGAAATGGGTACTTTGCAGT
>PUKR01000083.1 GCA_003552365.1 Syntrophomonadaceae bacterium | reverse complement strand
GCCGATGTGGTTATCTGCAACCTGCCTCCCAAAGAGATTTTTAATGTCATTCATCCGAGGCATTTGCCGGCCGAATTTGTTTCTTTAGTTCAGAAAGAATTTTGGTCGCCCGGCCTGCTGACCCTTACCTGCGGAATGAGCGGGGATGTATGGGAAGATACTCCGATTGGCGAGGAAAGCTTTACCTTTATGCCCGGTATTCTAAGGGGTGAAGGATATATCGGCGATTGGGTGGATATGACTATATGCAGCCTCGCTTCCTGGGCAAAAGACAGTGAAGCAAGACCTGGACTGCCTAAAGGAAGAGCTCCCGAGGGTAAAACCAGTTTTGAATTTTCTACCGCTTTGACCGATGTTGAAATGCGGGATCCGGTTAAAGTTAAGCGGTTGACAGATTGGTGTGATAACTGGGCCCGAACAACTTTCCCGAAGTGGGATCAATATTTCGAGTTTGGCATCTGGACTCCCTCTGATGAAGCTTACGGGCACTGGAGGCCGATAGGCGAAGATCGTCCGGATGTGAAATGTCCGTGGATCGAAGGGCTTTACTTTGCAGGCGATCAGTACGGCTTAAAGAACTGGAGCGGCGGGGTAGAAGGCGCTTCGCTATCTGCCGTTCTCTGTGTAGACAGCATTATGGGTTCAAATTTAGAAGAGGCGGTTATGCCGTTTTACCACCGCGGCTTACCTGAACTGCCCGAAAACTGGTAAATAAATAAAGGTCACCACGCTTTACTGCAGGTATAAGCGTGGTGGCCTCTAGCAAAAAATTAATTTGTTAAACAGCCGGTGGATTGCTGTTAAACAGAAATCTAATTTAAGTGGTTAATATTTTATTTTGCATTACCTGGTTTTGGTTACAACATTTCAATAATAAATATTGCAAATAATTTTTGAAAGGCAGGTTAAGAATAGATGGGATTAATGAGCCCTGAGCAGTTTAAGGCCAGTTTAAATGACGGTAGAGTTTTATACTACAAAGGTGAAAAGATAGATGACGTTGCCAATCATCCTGAATTGAGTGTGTGCGTGGAAAGTATGGCTGTTGATTACCATATGGCCCATGATCCAAAATATGCTGACCTCGCCGTGGTTTACGATCAGAAGCTGGGCGAGAACATCAGCCGCTATTTCCATGTCCCTGAAGATGCGAACGATTTACTTAAAATGCTTGACCTGATTATTGAGGGAACCAGGATGGGAGACGGGTACATTCCCCTGGCCCACGATATCGGAGCAGATGCTTTAAATGCAATCAGCATTACTGCTCATGCCATGGATAATAAAGATTATATTGAGCGTATTGAAAATTATCGCAACTACCTCAAGAAAGAAGATTTAGCTGTAGTGGCGGCGGTAACTTGTGTAAAAGGGGATCGTTTTTTACGCCCCTCGGACGAAAACCAGGAACACCCGGATACATATGTGCGGGTTGTGGATAAGAATGAGGAAGGAATAGTGGTTAGGGGAGCTAAAGCTCATATTTCCGGGGCGGCTTACAGTAACGAATTTTTTGTGCTGCCCTGCCGTGCTATGACTGAAGAGGATGCAGATTACGCTGTAGCATTTGCCGTTCCGGCCAATGCTAAGGGAATAAAGCAGGTGGCCCGTCCGGTGAAAACAAAAATCAGTGAACATGAGTTTCCCATTGAGCGCCCTGTGCGGGTTATTACTGACTCCCTTATCATCTTTGATGATGTATTCATCCCCTGGGAGCGGGTTTTCTTGTGCGGCGAGTGGCAGCATGCGGCAATGATGGTATACAATTTTGCCTTGATGCACAGACGTACCGGCAGCGCATACAGGATACCCCTTACTGAGCAGCTGGTCGGAGTAGCCCAGGCCATAGCAGAATACAATGGAGTAACCAGGGCTCCACATGTACGAGAAAAAATTACCGATCTGATCATATACCTGGAAACCCTTAAAGCGCTGGCCCGTTCAGCTTGCCAGGAACCGGTTATGTATGGCGGTATTCCGGTGCCCAACCCGGTTACCACCAATATTGCCAAGTACCATTTTGCCCATAATTACCACGATGCAGTAAAAATAGTCCAGGATTTAGCCGGGGGCTTGCTGGTTACAGCTCCGACCTACAAGGACTATACCCATCCTGACTTGAGTGAAGACCTGGATAAATACCTGGTCGGTAAAGCGGGAATTCCTACAGAACACCGTCTTCGGATGTTTGATTTAATCCGTCGCTTAACCCGTTCTGAGTTCGAAGCCATTGTTTTACATGGTGAAGGCTCTATGCAAGCCGAAAGAATGACCATCTACGCAGAAGCAAGAAAGGTTCTCAAAGAATGTAAGAAAATAGCTGAAGAACTGGCGGAGATCAAATAATCAGTCTGCCTGATTAAAACATTGGTGTTAAGGAGGTTAATCATGAGTCTTAAAGGGAAGGCAGCCATAATTGGCATTGGTGAAGTTCCTTCCGGCAAATTTCCAGAGCGGGCTTGTATTGTTTCTGCCGTGCAATCGTCAGTTTCGGCCATAAAAGATGCCGGGATTAAACGTGAAGAAATCGATACGATTATTCCAACAGGAACTGTTTACAATGCGCAGTACAACAGTGAGATGCTTACCGGAAGATTGGTGGAAGAGCTTGGTTTGACAGGAACAGTTAAG
>PUKR01000152.1 GCA_003552365.1 Syntrophomonadaceae bacterium | reverse complement strand
AGCAAAGGCCGGTGCGGCAAGAGTGAGAAGAAAAATAACCATTAATGAGATCGCAAGCAGACGTCTAGTAAGCACTTTTAACACTTCCTCCCTGATGAAAAGTAAAAGCAATCGAATCTTTTTATCTCTCTAATTTTAATCTCTATTTATAAATTACCTATTTAAACCGTATTATATTTCAAGATTTTTATTTTGTCAATAATTTATACCAGGCCACAGCACTGACGCATGAAAAAGTTATTAACCTTACAAACGACCCAAAATCATTAATTTTCTCTTTGCAATTTCAGGTCTTTCTTCGCAGTCTCTGGATTCTAACAAAAATAACCCATTTAGATAAAATACTCCTTTGAATTTATGCATACCTCGAACCCCAAAGGGTTATAACGGCAGTATTAAGACCCTTCAGCAGGCAAGTTTTACTATGCTGCCGGGCGGGTTGTTCGCCAATCGTCCTCACCGGCCAGTCGCAACTGCCCGGCTGATGCAGCACGCCGACACAGTCTCTCCTGGTCCAGCTCCCGGTAAATCATTGCTGCTTTAAATTTGTTGATAAACCCCTGAAAACCGACTGCTTTGACATGTCCAACCAAGTACACCGAATGGAAAGCCATTTCATTTAACATTCGCCCAATATGCATCAGATAGTGATATCCCCGCATTGCATCAAAATGATGGGAAAAAATATGTTCATAGTGATAACCCTGATGCTTTTCCTTTAAAATATTGTTTTCATGCAGCCAGCGTTTACGGGCGGTCAGATTGCAAAGATGGTGCACATTCTTCTTGGTGACCGGTTCGCTTGATAGCCAGGCATGACGGGTGACTTCGAAGACTGGATTGTTTTTTTCATCCATAACCTCCCGCTTTTCCTGGCAAATGACCACGTGAACCTTGAGCCTATTTTTAGGGAATCTGTGGCCATACTCGTAACAAATGTTGTTTACCCAGCGGAATGTTTGTTTTGCGCCACGCCAGTGCTTGGTTAAACAGTTTTCTTTTTCTTTATCCAGGCCGATTAATCCGGTAGCCTCCCGCCAAATAGAAGGAACCACTTTTTCTTTAAGCACAATCATAAACTGCCACTTGTTTTTTACGCATATCTTCATCACCGGGCCTTTGGCATAAAGCGCGTCCATCAAAAGGGTCAGCGGGAGCTTTGGAAACTCTGTTTTGAGACGCTCGGCCAGGCGGTAAAAAGCTTTCAATTCGCAGTCCTGCTTCCATTGTTCGTAGTCTTCGATCATCTCTAGTTCTCTACTATTTTCTAAAAACTGGCTCATAAGAGGAAGAACCATACCGTTGGAAAAGATTAATACCGCTTCCACCACGAAAGCGTAATAGTGATACTTCCCTTCTTTCTCTGTAATTTTGCGCCTCGGGTAACGCTCGTCCCAGCACTGCTCCATCACGTATTTTTGGGTGCCGTCGATGGCCACAAGATAACGCTTATCATGTAAAAGTTTTTTGAACTTCTTTTTGTGGATTAACTCTTTTAACAAACCGGTATAGATAACTTCTATTTGCTCCATTGCCGAATCTTGCAGCAAGCGATGCAAACTGTCCTGGTGAGGCATCTCGGTTAGCTCCGGGAAAAAAGCTTTTAGATTTTCCAAAAGCTGCGGCGTGGTCATCTCCCGATTGCTTTCCCGCCTGGAGGAAATTTGCAAAACAAACATCAAGATCCCGTAAAGCATCATTACTGACATCTTGTGCTTGATTTTTTCCGGTTTCCGCGGGTCGGGAATCAAAGAGAGCTTTTTTAACAGTCCCGGGAGCAGTTGTCTGTATACCTCCAGCTTTTCTTCGGTGGTTTGCTGAAGGTATTCTTTTTCTTCTTCCACCGTTTCAAAGTTACTTTTGCGGTTGGGGAGGGTGTAGACTAAAGGGTAGTATTGCCCCCGCCTCTTTTGTTTCTCGTTGAGTGCTCTCTGGTTTCTTCTTCTTTCACTGCGTTTTGTGCCTGGTTCATTCATGAGCCTTCATCCCCCTTTAAAGAAGCACGAAAATCACTTGTCAGGGGATAAACATAGATATCTTTCCGTTTAATGGGTCTTTTATTGTAACGGTCCATCCGCCCCCGGCCCTTGGTCTGGCCCAAGTAAATCCAGTTCGCCGCCCGGTAGCAGGTGCCCGGATATTTTTCTGCATCGATGAAGGTTTCCAGCAAAACCGGGCTGTAGCCGTAGCGCTCATGCCAGTCAGCCCTGATGCGTTTTGCTGCCAACGAAAACACCTTGCTGGCCAAATTTTTTACCTTGACCCAGGGAAAGATTAAAAAGCGGGCGTTGTTCAAAACTAAATGCAGCCGAAAGTGGCGGTCCAGCTCATCCCAGCCGATCCACTGATCGCGCGGGGACAACGCCCAGGCAGCAGCAGCAAACAGAAGACAACCCAGAGGTTTTGCTGCTTTCTCTGAGACGATGAAGTAACGCTGGTGGGCTCCGAAGGGGCGCTTGTAGCCCAGCTCATGATAACGGTGCACGTACTCGTTCCAAAGCCGGTTCTCGCTGCCACCCTGAAGCGGTTTTAAGGCAAGAGGTTCTAAATCTGCTACCGTGCCTTCAACCGGCAAGCCAGTCTCCGTAGCCGGCCCAAAGCTGATTTTTTCCTTGCGCCTCCCAGCACTGTT
>PUKR01000141.1 GCA_003552365.1 Syntrophomonadaceae bacterium | reverse complement strand
TCTACATCTTCCGGTTCAACAGGGGTTGGTCTATCATCCATGGCCGCTTCTTCTTCAACCATTTCAAATTGTTCCCGGTGAGGAGTGTAATCTGTTCTTTCTTCTTTAATCATATTTAGATCGGTTATGGATTTATCCGCACTTTCTGCAATTGCTTCCGCTTTTAGGGCGGCTTGCTCGGTAGCTTTCTTCAATGCTTCCACCTTCAAATCCTGAGGATCTTCCAGGTCGAAATTGATGTAGTTGACCTGGTTGGCTCCGGCAGAAACTGCTGTATCGATAATTTCCCCTGCCTGGTCAAGCTGTGTAGTTGTAACCACGATTTCGTTGCTTGCCTCATAGTAAATCATTTCATCTACTTCTCGTTCTTGTGCTTCTTGCTCTTCAAGTTCATCTGGCTGGGGTGGTTCAACTTGTTCTTCAAACTCCCGGGGATCTTCACTGCGGCTTCGCAGCCGGTAAGAACCGGTTCTCACTTCATCTTCGGAGAGGCCAAAATCTAGCAGGGCTTCTCTCACCTGGTTGACCAGTTCAGCATTTTCCGCTACTGCTTCATCGGCAGACTCGCTGCGGGTTTCTACTTCAAAGCTTAACCTGGCCAGGTCCGGTTCAGCTGTAACTTCTGCCTCCCCGTAAGTTTGGATCAATTGTTTGTTTTCACTACCGTTTCCAGCCTGTTCTTCGGCGCATCCTCCGGTGAAAAGGACTGCAAGCATTATAACAGCGCCGGCTACAAGTATTTTTTTGTTTAACATAATTAATACCCCCAATTTTGGTTGTTTCGATAATCCGTATTGAAAGGATTTACGATGGAGACAAAGTCGGGGGCGATATGGTTTCAGTGTAAATTTTGCTTATTATAAGGCAATAATCAAGGCAATGATTTGCTTAAACCCGTCTTTTTAATTCTTGAAAGCTTGAACTGGCCTTACTTCAGCTTGTCCTCCACCGACTTGACCTTCTGTTCCATGGATCCCGGCTTATCGCGCCTGTCATCAATTTTGATGCTGGTGCTGACCCGCTCGGCCCCGTTTTTAAAAGGAACTTCATGTAAACGCCGGATTAACTTAAAGATTTCATCGAGATCACCTTCAATGATGGTGCCCATAGGGGTCAGCTCATACTTTAAATCTCCACTGTTTTCCCTGAGCTCTTTTTCACAGGCAGCCACAAAGGGACTTAAGCTGGTAGTTCCAGTGCCGAGAGGCACAATGGATACTTCAACAATGGCCATTGAAAACACCTCCGCTGATTTTTATAGTAGCAAATTTATTGTAACAGATATTCTGCCGGGGATCACCGACTCAGTTGCCCTCGGCATTCGCAATCTAAGGCTTTAGGCCTCAGGCGACCTGCCTCCATGCAGGCCGACCGGCTGCAGCCTTTGCTTCACCGGCCATTGCAACCGCTTTACCTGCAGTGTTTTCAGTCCAAAAACAGCACGGCTGATCAGTTACGATTATAAAAAGAAATAGAAGGCGAAAACTTGAGTTCCGCCTTCTATTTATGATTTTAGCCTCTATAAAGCTAATATTTTGATATGTAAGGAGTAGCTCTTACTGGTTAATTAGCTCGGCTGCTTCAACAGTATTATAAAGTAGCATTGTCACGGTCATTGGACCGACTCCTCCGGGTACGGGAGTGATGTAAGAAGCTTTTTCCGCGATTGGTTCATAGTCGACGTCTCCAACCAGGCGGAAACCTTTTTTCTTGGAAGGATCTTCGATTCGGTTTACGCCAACGTCAATTACTACCGCACCTCCTTTTACCATATCGGCGGTAATTGCCCGGGGTTTGCCCATGGCTGCTACCAGGATGTCGGCCTGCCTGGTGTAATACTCCGGGTTTTTAGTACCGGTGTGGACTACGGTAACTGTTGAGTTGGCCCCTTTAGCCTTTTGCATCAGCATTGCTGCCAGCGGCTTGCCAACGATGTTGCTTCTGCCGCAAATGACTACATGTTTGCCGGCAGGATCGTTTCCTGAGCGGAGTAACATTTGCTGGGCCCCGTGAGCGGTGCAGGGAAGCGGACACTTTTCTCCTCTTAAAAGTAAACCCTGGTTAACGGGATGGAATCCGTCAACATCTTTTTCCGGGGTGATGGCGTTAACTACCTTTTCTTCGTCGATATGATCGGGAAGGGGCAGCTGAACGAGAATACCGCTAAACTTCTTATCGTTGTTTAGCTGTTCGATTAAATCGAGTACTTCTTTTTCTGAGATGTCTGCGGGTTTGCGGATGGTTTCTTCATAGATCCCGATTTCCTCACAACCTTTTGCTTTGCTGGTTACGTAAGAAACAGAAGCGGGATCCTCCCCTACCAGGATAACCCCGAGACCCGGGTGGATATCCTTCTTTTTCAATTCTTCAACCTTTTGCTTTAACTCTGCCCTGATTTCTGCGGCTACTTCTTTGCCTGAAATAACTGTAGCTGGCATAAGCTAAACCTCCCTTAATATATTTTAGTATTATTGATCCCTTTTACCCGGTAGTATTAATTCGGTTATTTCTGTATACTATCAGAAATAATTCAAGGTGTATCTCCTATATTCACTTGTGACTGTCATAACTTTATTCGACAAAATTTAATTATTTCCTATTACCGGTTATAAATTAGGCACGAAAAATTAATTT
>PUKR01000286.1 GCA_003552365.1 Syntrophomonadaceae bacterium | reverse complement strand
TGTGCAGATTTTGGATCAGTCGTCGCCGAGAGGATATCGGTGTTGTATTTATTACCGAGTACCTCAATAAGATCCTCAGATGTCATCGATTGATAATTGGAAGCGTCACGATGAAAAGGGTATCGGTGAGTACTGGTAGTCTCATTGGAGTAATCCGGCCGATGGCTCTGTCGGGCGTACGATGTTCAGTGGTGTGCTGTTTAGCTTGGAGAGATAGTTTGTTTGGGATCTATGATTCTCAGTACTGATAGTCAACAGAGAGTTGAGCGAAACACTTAGACGGCAACCTTCACTACAGCCTGTATGAATCGACGGCAGTATCTTTCAGTAGGCACGACGGCCTTCGCGTTGGCTGTGGCTGGCTGTATGGATACCGGCGAGACACAGCAGTTTCCACCGTATCCCGACAGCGAGTCGACCGAGTTTGACGGAGAGGGTGATACAACCACCGACAGCTTCGAGTTGGTCAACGACGGGCCGATGATTCTCGATGTCCAGCATGAGGGCGACGACCGGTTTGTCGCATTCGCGGTCGACGACGAGGATCAAGAGTTTGTCCAAGGTGGACCGACGATTCAAGCTGCAGGTCCGTATCGTGGATCGTCGATTCACAGCCTGGAAAACGACCGCTATCGGCTCGAAGTAGAAGCTAGTGGCGAGTGGACAGCAACAGTGTATGATCTTCCCGCATACGAAGATGGTGTTGGGTTACACACACCAATCGAACACGAAGGAGCACTTGGGAGTGTGATCGGTCCAATTGATTTCGGCGAGGCAGCTACTAGACAGTTCCATATTGAATTTCAAGAGGCGTCTGAGGCAAACATCGTGGAGTTGTTCAACCGCGAAGGTGAATTTGCAGGGACACTTTTCGATCCAGAGACAACAGCAGAGACAGATTCAGCAGATGAGACCGCTGAGACGACTGAAACAGAGACAAGACAATCGATAGAAGTCAGTGGCGTTGGGTATCTCTCGATCCGAAGTGGTGTTGAATGGACTGTCTCTGTGCGGGAACAATCATAGCAGTGATGATCTGATCAGAATACGACGACTCACAATTGCCCAACAAGGCCACACATAAAGACGAATCAACATCAGACAGAGTTGTATGATTGGCGGTGGGTGATGTGAATAACAGGTCGTCGTATTTGCAAGAAGCGTCTAAAACCGAGATTGTGAAGGATCTGAAGGCCCAGCTCGTGGATTATCAGAGAAGATATTTTCGAGCACACTTTTAATACTCGTCTTTTGTTCGTATCTGATAATGTTAGCCTACTTCAGATATAGTGGGCTAGCAAGGAAGTACAACACAATGTTCAACGACAACGACAGAGGCCAGGTCGGGATTGGAACACTGATCGTGTTCATCGCGATGGTCCTGGTCGCCGCAATTGCAGCAGGAGTACTGATTAACACAGCTGGTTTGCTTCAAAGCCAAGCTGAAGCAACAGGTGAAGAATCATCAGAACAAGTCACAGACCGCGTTGTAGTCTCGACAGTGACAGGTGTAGTGGCTGGTGACGCAGACGATGGAATTGAGACCGTGAACCTCACCGTTCAGCGGAGTCCGGGTGCAGGGGATATCAACCTCAACGACTCGATCGTTGAGGTGTTCTCCAACGGAACTTCTGCTACACTGACATCCGATGACGATGCATTTGCAGACACGAGTAGTGATAGCGCAGCTCCCGGGGAGGATAACTTTGGTGTAAATAAAATACAAGGTGATGACAGCGCGACATTGTCAGACTCTAGTGATCGTGCACAGCTAATCGTCGATCTGAGTGACATTGGAGAGGATGAAGAAGCGAATCTCAAACCAGGTAACTCGGTGTCGATCACTGTAACCACTGCCGCAGGTGGGTCTGCCTTCGTTGAAAAACGCGCACCGAGTTCACTTGACGATGGCGAGACTGTGCGGTTATAATAGGTGACACATATGTTCAAAGATACTGATAGAGGTCAAGTGGGAATCGGTACCCTCATCGTGTTCATTGCGATGGTACTGGTTGCCGCAATCGCCGCCGGTGTGCTCATAAACACCGCCGGCCTCCTCCAAAGTCAGGCCGAAGCAACCGGCGAAGAGAGCAGTGCACAGGTCGTCGACCGTGTGCAAATCTCGACGGTGACAGGGTCGACGATTAACCAGTCAGATGAGGGAGATGCAACCGTTGAAGACGCTGAAAACGTAAGCCTTGTTGAGTTAACAGTGTTCCGTAGTCCGGGTGCAGATGATATCGATCTCACCAACTCAATTATCGAAGTGTTCGCCAATGGTCAGTCGGATACTCTCACATTCGCTGGTGACAGCGGTGATGACATAGTAGCATCCGGGGACGATATTAGAGAGGGTAGCGACGGCGGTGATATAGACGACGCTAATTTCACTGATGAAGATGGAAGCACCTTCGGAATCCAGGACATCCAGGATGCTGAAGACGGTGCTCTCTCCGACACCAGCGACCGCGCAAGCCTGTTCTTCTTCCTCAACAACATCGACGATGAGGCAACCCTAGAATCAGGCGATACAATCTCGATCACCGTGACAACCTCGTCCGGTGGAACTGCGTTCGTCGAAAAGCGTGCACCAAGTTCGCTTGAAGACGGCGAAACCTACCGACTGTAACAAGTCGACC
>PUKR01000082.1 GCA_003552365.1 Syntrophomonadaceae bacterium | reverse complement strand
TCGATTTCAAGCATGGTTAGCGCTTCCAAAAAACTTAAGCGATCATTTTTAAAATGCAGGGCCAGCTGGTCCATACTCAAGGAAGAGTCCTCTAAAAGCTGTAAAATTTTATTTTCCACAGATGATCTATTTCTGCTTGTACCCGACAGCAAAGCCGGTCCTTGATCGCAGGAGGCATTTTTAGGCAGGTTTTCTTCTTTTTTATGATCTCCAATTATCTGCTCGGCACCTGCATTAATAACAAGAGAACCTTTTTCCTCATTACCTGATAGCAATAACTCGTTAGCGGTTAACTGATTTAAGTTACAGTAAGCTTCAACGCCCCGCTTCAGCATAGCGTTTGTCCCCACGCTCTGCCTGCTGTAGATACTGCTAGGTACAGCCATAACTTTTTTACCTAATGCAATGCCGTAATTTGCTGTCAACAAAGCACCGCTTTGTTTGCCTGCTTCCACCAGCAATAAGGTATCCGCCCAGGCGGCCATTAAGAAGTTCCTGCTTGGAAAGCGGCCCGGATGAGCGGGCGTTCCCGGGGGGAAACATGATACCAGCGTCCCTGCAGCAGCAATTTTTTCTCTCAACTGCCAGTGTTCACTGGGATAAACAGTATCAACCCCACCGCCCAAAAAGGCCATCGTGTAGCCGCCTGCTTTCAGACAAGCCGTATGGGCGTAACCGTCAATGCCCGCTGCCATTCCACTGATCACCGGCACGTCCCTGCCGGCCAGGTAGGAAGCCGCCTCACAGACAACCTTTTTGCCGTAAGCACTGCACTTACGGGAGCCGACCAGGACAACACCGCCGCTTCTCGGAAAAGTGCCACTGTAATATAACAAAGCCGGTGCGCGGGGAATCTTATGAAGTGCCTCCGGATAACCCGCATCAAGGCAGGTCAAAATCTTGATATTGTGCTTTTGGCACCGCTCAAGGACAGCTCCGGCTTCCTGCAAAGAACGCGATTTGACCAGTAATGCGGCAGTAGACCTTCCAATCCCTTTAATCATGGTCAATTCTTCATAATCCGCCTCATAAATATCTCGCGGACTAGAAAAATGTTCAAGCAGCCTCTTTATTGCCACTGGCCCGATTCTTTTTTGCAGGGCTAACCATAGAAAATGTAGGGGCATGAACCTTTCTGCCTTTCAAGCTAATTGTTTTCTGCAAACAAAAGTCTTTGTTTGGACAAAGAACCACAGGTAAACTAACAAATCAAACCACCATCATGCCGGCCCGGTCCCTTTCCAAATCGCGGGCCAGCAGCGCTGCAGCCATGTCCCGGCGGCGTATTTGCTTAGAACCCTCAAGATCGGCCAGCGTTCGGGCCAGCTTAATGAACTTATGGTAAGTCCTGGCGCTGTAATGAAAGCGCTCGTAAGCTTTCCGCAAAATATCCATTATCTCGTTATCGAGTGGGCAAAATTCCTTGACCTGGGCCGGACTCATCTGAGCATTGCAGTTAACTCCCGGAATACCGGCAAAACGACTTCGCTGCACTGCACGGGCCAGCTCCACTTTTTCCCTCAGTTCCGCCGAGCTAAAGCCTTCCGCCTGATCCGGCAGATCCAAAAAATTAACCGGTTGCAGGTTCTTTTGTATATCCATACGGTCCATGATCGGACCGGATATTTTTTGGCGGTACTGCAATACTTTGTAATCGCTGCAATGACACTTGTTCGCTCCATAATAACCACAGGGGCAGGGATTCATGGCGGCAACCAGCATAAAATTGCAAGGGTAGGTATTGGTTTGGTTAACCCGGGAAATGGTGATATAGCTATCTTCCATCGGCTGCCGCAGGGTTTCAAGACTCTTTTTGCTGAACTCAGCAATTTCGTCAAGGAACAAAACCCCGTTGTGGGCCAGGGTGATCTCCCCGGGGATTGCCCTGGTGCCACCGCCGACCAGGGAATTGGTTGAAGCATTATGATGGGGTGCCCGAAAGGGGCGCTCTAAAATTAACGAATCACTGTTTTGCAGCAGGCCGGCTATACTATATATTTTCGTTACTTCCAGAGATTCTTCTTCGCTCATTGTGGGTAGGATGCTCGGGATCCGGCGGGCCACCATCGATTTTCCGCAACCGGGAGAACAGATCATCAACATATTATGACCACCGGCGGCAGCTACTACAATATACTGCATCAATGCATCCTGGCCGACCACATCCTTGAAGTCATCGCCAGTCTTTTCACTGCTACCGCTTCCTGGCACCTGTCCCTGTTCCGGTACCCAGACGTATTCTTTTTCACTGCTTAAATAAGCCACTACCTCGTGGAGCTCACTAAACCCGAGCACGTCCACTCCCTTAACCAGTTGGGCCTCCTTTAAATTTTCCCTGGGAACGATAATCTTTTTGAGGCCGGCACTCATGGCAGCTTCAACCATGGGTAAGACTCCCTGACAGGCCTTGATCGCTCCATTTAAAGAGAGCTCCCCGAGAAACCCGGTGGCATTTAACTGCTCCGGGGCTTTTATCGTAATTTGCTCAGATTGGAGCAGTAAGCCTATAGCCATGGACAAATCAAAATGGGAACCGCTTTTTTTGATATTGCCGGGAGCAAGATTGATGACCACCTTGATCTTGGGAAATTCATAGCCGGCCTCGTTCAGCGATGCCTGAAGCCTCTCGCTTGCTTCTTTGACAG
>PUKR01000230.1 GCA_003552365.1 Syntrophomonadaceae bacterium | reverse complement strand
TTGATTACTAAACACCATTATAAGAGCAAAACAAGCAAGAAAAAAGTGATCAAACCGGAAAAGCAGAAGCATCCTTTGATTTCTAATTACAGATCCTTGTAGGCTTCGTCCGGGTCGAAGGCGATGTCGAAGTCTTCTTCTGGCTCTTTCTTTTTGCCTTTTTTCTTCTTTTTATTTTTTTTACTTTTCGGTTCTTCCTGGTAATACCCGTAGTAGCCGTAATAGCCGTAGGGATCCTGGTTGGGCGGCAGGCCGTTGATTACTACTCCGATCAGGTTGGCCTTGGCCATTTGCAGCTGTTGATGAGCCTTGGTTGCTTCTTCACGGGTAGTTTCTCCGTAAGCGATAACCATGATCGTGGCATCGGAAAGCTGGGCCAGGATTGAGGCATCGGCCATATTCATCAGCGGTGGGGAATCAAGGATGACATAATCATAGCGGCTGGTGAAATCTTTTAAGATACGCTGCATTTTACGGCTGGCGAGCAGCTCGGCCGGGTTGGGCGGGACCGGGCCGCTGGGCATCAATTCCAGGTTGGGGATTTTGGTCCTGTGCCTGGCAGCGCTTAAGTTTGTATTTTCTTCGATGAGCATGGTAGTTAAGCCAAAAAAGTTTTTACAGCGAAAAATGTTGTGCATGCGGGGGCGCCTTAAGTCTGTGTCCAAGATCAGTACCGAGTTGCCGGCCTGGGCCATGGCAGCGGCCAGGTTAATTGCGGTCGTTGTTTTACCGCATTCAGGATGAGCTCCGACTACCAGGATTGACTTGGTCAGGTTGTCCAGGCTCATGAATTCAATATTGGTTCTCAAGGTGCGGTAGGCTTCTGAAGCTGCCGACCGTCCATTGGTTAATACTGTATGTAATATGTCATCGTCTTTCTGTCGTTTAGCCATGGTTCTGTTATCTTCATTCCTCCTCAATCTCAGGGATTACACCAAGTACCGGAACCCCCAGATATTTTTGCACATCATCGGCCGATTTGATGGTATTATCAAGGTGTTCGAATAGAAAAGCCAGGGCGATGCTGATCATTAAACCCAGTACTGTGGCCACGGCAATATTAAGTGAAAGATTGGGGCTGTCCGGTGAGCCGGGAACCTGGGCCGGGTTTAATAGTTCAACATTTTCAAGGCGGGCTGTTTCGGTGGCATGTTCCATTAATAGGCCGGTTACGTGGTTGGCGATCATGTATGCCCGTTCCGGGTCGGAGCTGGCTGCACTGATCCTGGTTACATCCCGGGAAACATCTATTTCAATATTACTCTGCAAAGAACCGGCGCTGTACGGCAGGTTTAATTCGCCGATGATTCGCTGCATGCTTTCATGGCTCATGGTCAGCTCTTTGCAGCTTTTAACCACCTGCTGGGTGGAGTCGACATCGTGGCGAATCACCCCGCCGCCTTCAGCTTCCTCGGTAAAAGGCATTACAATTACTGTAGCATTGGAAACATATTGCGGCGTAATAACAAAAGTGGTTACCAGGTAAGCGATCCCCGCGGCCAATAGAGGTAAAATGATCAGTAGCTTCCAGCGTTTAAACAGGATTTGTACCAGTTCAACCAGGCTAATTTCTTCTTCCACGGTTTTTTGGTTCACCCCTTTACAGGCTTAAAAGCTTAACATAAATCCTACGCTATATTTCTGCTTTTGGCAATAATTATCCTGCTCTTTTCTTGATTTTTACCCGCTGTTTGAAAAAAGTTTCTGCAGCTCGCCGATGAACCGCTTTAAACCTTTGCGGTCTTGAGGCTTTTCTGCAGTTTCCTTTTTATCCCCGCTTAAGCGCTTGCCGATTGTATTTAAGCTGAGCGCGGCCGTGCTGTCGGGGTAGGCTAAGACAAAGGGGTGCATCTCCCGGACCGACTGGATCACCGCCCTGCTTTCCGGCACGGCGCCCAAGTATTCTAAAGGCTGGTTTAGATAGGTTTTGGCGGCGTTGAGCAGGTTTAACTTGATCCGGGCTTCATCGGCAGGTTTTTCCACCCGGTTTAGGACCAGCTTGATCTTTGGATTTTCTTTCATGCGGCTGATGGTTTTTACTAATGCGTAGGCATCAAGGATTGCGTGCGGGTCGGGGGTGGTGATCAGTATTATTTCATCTGCCGCCATCAGGAAGTTGGTCACGTTTGCCGAGATCCCGGCGCCGGTATCAAGAACCACCAGGTCGCACAACCGGTCTAATTCGTTGAAGGAATTTACCAGGCGGGTAAACTGCCACTGGTTCAAGTTGGCCAGTTTCTCCAGGCCGGAAGCGCCGGGTAAGATCAGCAGGCCTTCGGGGCCCTCCACCAGTATTTCCTGCAGTTTCTTTTCCCCGCTTAAAAGGTGGGCGATGTGGTAAGGGGCGTTTAAGTTCAAGAGGAACTCCACATTGGCAGTGCCCAAATCGACGTCGATCAGGCAGACCCGGTAGCCCAAACGCTGCAGGCTTAAACTTAAGTTGATCGAAACCGTGGTTTTACCGGCGCCGCCTTTGCCGCTGGTAACCGCAATTACCCGGGCAGGGGCAGGCTGTTCTTCAGAGGCGGGGGCGCTTTCGGGGCGCCCGCTGCGGGAGATGGCGTGCGGTAAGGTAATCGTCAGGGTGCGCCTGGGCTGGAAGGTGCGCGATAAGATTTCCGACTGGAAGCCCATATCTTCCGGCGAGCCGGCCGGGCGCA
>PUKR01000090.1 GCA_003552365.1 Syntrophomonadaceae bacterium | reverse complement strand
AGTTCCGGATATACAGTGCTCTTCGCTGCCTGCCCTTGCTTTCATGGTAATTAAGTTACTGTAATTTTTTACTTCTGTCGTCGAAATTTCTTTGACGGCAATTCCCCTGTTTTTCGCAATATAGGAAGCATTAACCCAGTTGACTTCGTCACCGACAATATGACGTAAAAAGCCGATCAAACCCGAAATGGTCAGTGGAGATAAGGGCATGGTGGATACTTCACCGCTGTATGTAAGCTCAATTTCATCCACAGAACCGCCAAACATCTGCAGGTAAAAACTGCCCATAACCCTCATTAAAGGTAAAAATGGCCCCAGGGCCGCTCTTGTCTCCGGCATTAATGCCGGGACATTTACGGCAGAAACAACCGGTTCTCCCTGCAAAGCCCTGACTACCTGTTCCGATACCTGGCGGGCCACATTACTCTGTGCCTCCCGGGTTAAGGCCCCCAGATGAGGTGTAACGATAACATTGTCCAAATCCAACAATTTACAGCTTGCAGGCGGCTCCTGCTCAAAAACATCAAGTGCAGCACCCTCTACCTTCCCGTCCTGGAGAGCTTTACACAAAGCATCTTCATCGATTAGCCCTCCCCTGGCACAGTTGACAATGCGCACTGCCGGCTTCATCATTGCCAATTCTTTTTCCCCGATCAAATGGTAGGTCGCATCATTGATTGGCAGGTGCAGCGTGATAAAATCAGCCCCGGTTAAAAGGTTCTCAAATGAAACCAGTTCAATGCCGATTTTTTCAGCCTGCTCAGCCGTAATATTTGGATCATAACCAATAATATTCATTCCCATGGCCCTGGCCCGACGGGCAACCTCACTGCCAATGCGTCCCACCCCGATTACTCCCAAAACTTTACGGTTAAGTTCAACTCCTGTATAATCAGATCTTTTCCACTGCCCCTGTTTGACGGAGTAACTGGCCTGGGGAATATTCCTGGCCAGTGCAGTCAATAATGCAATGGCATGTTCCGCCGCGGAGATGGTATTGCCGTGGGGGGCATTAACCACTATTACTCCTTTTTCAGTGGCTTTTTCTACATCAATATTATCAACTCCCACCCCGGCCCTGCCTATAACCTTGAGGTTATTGCCTGCCTCGATAACATCGGCATCAACCCTGGTCCGGCTGCGAACCACAAGCGCATCATAAGCCCGCACAATTTTAACCAATTCATCTTTGGCAATTTCAGGCTTGTAGTCGACTTCCGTATTATCTTCCAGCACTTTCAAACCTTCAGGAGATAATGCATCACTAACTAAAACCTTCAACTATCAACACCTCCGAAAACCCTACAAACCTCATTAGAACAATTTAGATTTACTATATCATAAAATCATCTTCATACCAATTAAAACTCTGGTTAAGAATAACTAAAAACCGGGGATCAGATAACTTTAAGTTTTATTGTTGTCAAGTTCAATGGCCCCCTGTGCACAAAACTCCTGGCAGCAGTAACAACGAATGCAGTCCCGGTAATCTATATCCGGTATTGACATTTTTAATTCTATTACCTGGGCCGGACAGTTATCCCGGCAGACTCCGCACCCGTTACAAATCTGCGGGTTAATATGGGGAAGAGGCCGTCTTGCTGCAAACATATCCCGGATCCGGGCCAGGGGGAACATTGCCAGCAGACGGCTTAACTTTCCTCCGGCAGCAGGCCCTCTGTCAAAATCAGGAACCCTGCTTTCATCCAGGGACAATCCCTTAACCAGGATTGCAGGTAATTCCGTGCCGGCCAAATTCAATTCTTTTGCTGCCACAAGGGTGGGAATCGCCTCAGGGTAAAAACCGGTAATTTCCGCGGCAACCCTGTCCAGGGCCACAGCGTTGTGGGAAGCCAATAATAAACCCATTTGGCGTGGTTTGCCACGCCTCGGTCCCGTTCCTTCCATGGCAATCACAGCGTCCAAAATGGATATTGAAGGCTGAACTGCCAGGTAAACATCGATTAAAAGCCGGGAAAAATCCAGAGGAAGAGGATAATCAAAGTGAAAGCGGGCTTTTCTGGCCCCAACTACACAACCAAAAACATTTTTTACTGCGCCGGTCATCCCGGTAAACGCATGGGTTTTCAGCTTACCCACGTTGATTACAAGATCAACCTGCTCAAGGGCGGCGGCAATGGGGATTACTCTTTTTTTAAAATTATTAACTTCTACATCGATTGGATCATTGAAGATAAGCGCCTCCGCCCCGGTTGCTTCAATGACATCATACATTCCGCTCACCCGTAAAGCTTTTTCCTGCGAATCAGAGCCGGGGCTGTCCCCAATATAAACCCTGCCGCCTGCTTCCTGGATCATTTCAGTGATCACCTTAACCACCACAGGATGGGTGGTTACCGCTTCCACAGGCGGAGCGGCCGAAAGCAGGTTCGGCTTTAACAAAACTTTTTGACCGGGCTTAACCAGCCCGGTTATGCCGCCAAAAGGTTCCAGGAGCTGTTTCAAACTGCTGTGTATAGTATGGGGGTGGTAACGCCGGCAATTTTCGAGGGCAACTACTGCCCTGCTCTCGGTAACGGCCATCATTCGTCTCCAATCTAAAATTAAGGCATATTTTTGTCGACATAAACGGCCAGTTTACCAAGGAGGTTAACATAACTACCCAGTTCATTATCGTACCAACCGAATATTTTTGCGTGGGTTACCGGGATGTTAATATCGGCAGGGGCATCAACACCATGTTCTTCCATAATATCCGTATTGAGACTGATAAACCCGGTCCGCGAATGGGTTTCCACCCCTTCTATTACTATCGCAGCCGGGAACCCGGCCAGATCGGTCGATACATTTTGCTTATCGCTGTAAACAACCATTCCCTTTTGAGAACCCGCAGCAGCCTTCCGGTAAATTTCATTGACCAGGTCCCGGTTAACCAGGGGTTCGCCGGAAGCATTTAAACCGGTCCTAAAAGTTACGTTAAGCATGATCAAAGAAGAGGTGTTGGTAGGAATACGCACCGAATCGGCCATAAACCCAACATTTTTTATCTCCGGCATTATTTCTTCCAGGGCATTGGCGGCGCCGGTGCTGGTCAGAATAATATTATTAAAGATTGAACGGTTTTTCCGCAGATCCGAGGTTCCGGCCTTGGGAACCGCATCTAAAATGTTTTGATTGTTGGTGGCAGCATGAACCGTAGACATTGAAGCGGTTATGATATTTGCTGTTTCCCTGGTTTCCAAAAGCGGTTTAATCATGTGCGACAATCCGGTGGTTGTACAGCTGGCAGCAGATAATATATGGTGCGTGGAAGGATCGTATTTGTCATGGTTAATCCCGTAAACAAACATACAGCTATCTGCCGGCAATTTCTGGGCTTCATCAGCCACTTTAAAAGGAGCACTGACAATAACTTTCTCTGCGCCTGCTTCAAGATGTCCCCGCACGCTGCCTTTTGGCCGGTCGGCAGGTGCCGCAGGATCAACATGGCTGCCGGTGCACTCGATTACAAGCTGTACCCCTTCCCTGGCCCAGTTTATTTCTCTCGGATTCCTGGAATAAGTGGTGATTTTAACCGGCACCTCATTAATTGTAAAAAGATTTGATTCCCGGTCTTTGATTTCGATCTTGCAGGTATTCCCGGAATATCCGTACATAAACCGATCCAGGGAACCAAAAGTAGAATCTTTTACCAGGTAATCAATTAAATCTTCCAGTTTCTTGCCTACATCACGGCCGGTATTAATTACAAAGTAATCAAAATGTCCATCGTTTAAATGATGCCACAGGGTTAACTTGCCGATCCTGCCGGCACCGTTAATGCCCAGGGTTTTCTTGCTTTGCAGGTAGCTGCTCACTACAAATCCTCCTTTGGATCAGATAATTATTAATTCTCACTTGACATCGCTTACAGGTAATGAACCGGGTTGCTTCCCGCATAGATAATGCCAAGCTTGCCGTCAATCGATAGAAAATCACCTTTGTTTATAACTGAATTATTAATCGAGCATTTTTTCCGCACTTCATCCACAACCAGTTCTTTACAGTTAACAATACATACTTTGCCTAATTTTTCGGCAGCAACTGCTGCATGAGAAGTAACCCCGCCCCTGCTGGTTACCAGTCCGTCACACATAAAAATCATCTGGATATCATCAGGAACGGTATCTGGGCGGATAAGGATGTGGGGCTTACCCGGGTATTTCTCCTTGTTTTCCTGCAGGTCTGCCATATCAAAACTAACCACTCCGCTCAGTGCTCCACCACCCACTCCTATGCCCCGACCGATGGGACTCATTTTTTCATCCGGCCGGCTAAAGACTGCTACTTTTTCCTGTTGGACAATGTTTTGCTCCCTGATCTGGAGGATATAGAGGTCCTCCGGGGCTTCTGATTCAAAAGTAAACTCTATTTCCTGGTTATTAAAACCGTATTTTTCAATTAATTCTGTTGCTATTTCCCGCAACCGGTTATAAATTTTGGGAAAAGACGATTCGAGGGAAAGATCGCTTTCAGGGTAGTCATCGCTGCGCTGACTTTCAGAAATGGGCAGGGGATAGACCAGGCCGGCCACGATATCTTCTCCCTGGCTGCAAAGGGTAAAGTCACCATAAAGATTAATCCCCGGTTTTTTTAGCTTGGGGTTATGAGTAAAAACAACTCCCGACCCTGACCGTTTGGAACGGTTGCCCATAACCATCTTTTGCACCAAAACAGCGGTGCCCCATTCATCGGCAATCTGCAGGTGCCGCCGGTAAGCCACGGTCCTATCAGAAGACCAGGAATTAAAAATATTATTTATCGCCTGTTTTAATTGATCAAAAGGATCTTCAACGATAAAAACACCGTGGTCATTCAAAGTTTTTTTGTATTCAAGGGCCAATTCTTTCACCTGTTCAGCCGTGAAATATAATTTTCGTTCCACTCCGTACTTAGCCTTTATTCTCACCATTACCTCATCAAAACAATCCCGATCAACACCGTGCGACATACCCCAGCTTTGTATGAACCGGCGGTATGAGTCCCAACCCATCCAGGAAGTATCGGGATCCTGGTCCAGGCTACGGGCAATTTCTTCTGTCATCCCTACATTAAGGTAGGTGCTCATCGCCCCGGGCATGGAAATAGCGGTTCCGGAACGGACTGACAAAAACATCGGCCTGCTGGTGCTGCCGAATTTCAGGTTGGTTTTCTTCTCTATCGCTTCTACCTGGCGAGCAATCATTTTGTGCAGATCCATACTCATGTAGGGGTGCTTAAAGATTGTTTCCTTGTGCCGGTAAACTTCAGTGGTAATAACAAACCCGGGGGGAACAGGCAGGCCATAGGCAGCTAATTTTTTCAGGTAATAAGCCTTGGCCCCGAGGAAAACCTGGTTATCCATCTTTAAAGTTTCCCGGTCCAGGGGGCTGATTGCCAGTTCCGGGTTATAGCTCATCATGTTATTAATATGTTCTTCAGAATAATTCTCAAGCATGCTGTTAATCATGTTCAAAGCGTTGGTAATAAATTGATCGAGTTCCTGGATTAGAAATGCTGAGGAAAGTATGTCACGGTAAAATTTCTCCGCTTCCCTGGCTATTGTTTCCGGGGAGTGATCGAAAATTTGTGGGATCACCACATTAATAGTCTCGTCGTAAACCCGGATAAAATATTCATTAATTAATTCCCTGATATGCTGGGACATAAACCGGAATATGTTCATGTACTGCCCCAGGGTTACGCTGGTGGAAGTAAGGCTGTAGCGAAACATCTCCAGGGTAGAATTAAAATTCTGGTTTACCATCCCATCAAGCTCTAAACCCTGTTTAAAGAGAACCAGGGCATCATAAATATTTCTCAGGGTTTTTGCCGAGATATATTCCAGCTCAATTTCTGAAAAAATATTTTCCATCAGGCGGGAAGCCACCTGTTCCAGCCTGTACATCAATCCCAGGGCTTCAAATTTTGGCTCTTTGTACTGGCCGTACATGGAAGGAATTCCGGCAGCGATATGCCGCTTGTAATATATAGTTTCGATGGCCCTGGTTTCCGACTTGCTGAGGATAACCTCCTTGAGTACAGACATAAAACTGTATAACTTCTCCAGGGCCTCACGGTAACGGTTTTGTTCCAACAGCTCTCCAAAATGGTCAATTTCCTCACGGGTGAAAAAACGGCTGTTTAAGAGCAGGCCTTTGATATCTCGGGTCTCAAATGAATACTTTTCCAAAAGAAGTTGGTTCAGTTGAATAAGGTAGAGCAGGCGCTTTTTATCCCTTTCACGAGCTTCAGGTAAAGTATTTAGATAAGCTGCCACTTCATCTTCAGGAATCCGGAGCAACCCGGCATGATCAACTTCAAAATGAGAACAGGCAGCCTTGATCAACTGGTTAACCCCTTTATACAGATTATTGTTTTCATCAAGAGAAGCAGATACATCCGGGGGAAGTATTTCTTCCAGGGGCGCACGTTCCCCGCTAAGCCAGTAATATGCTACCCGGTTAACCAGTTCGATATGAGTGTTGTTGCTTTCAGCATGAACCTGCTTGCGAACAAAATGGATTACTTTGTCCTTTCTACCGGCCACTTCGTCAATCAGGGTGCTGGCTTCACGCAGCTTACCTTCCGCGCCGATCTCATTAAAATAAACCGGGAAGAAACGGGCCAGCTGTTTCACCTGTTTATATACAGGGCCAATATCAGCATTCAATAACCTGGTTACATCGCGTTGGAAAAGATCTGTATCCGAGATGAATATGCCGCCCAGTTTTAAATTAACCACCAGGGCAGATAAGAGTTTTTTAAACTTGTAAGGAGAGGTTTCAATCAGGTCAAGCCAGATCCGAATATTTTTAACATGATCTTCGTTGACCCTGGTTTCCCACGTGCTGCTGAATTGAACTTTCCCGGGATAGACAAAGCCAAACTCGATCAGTTTTTGCATATAATGGTCGGTAATTTGCTCGTCATTAATATGGACAATTTCCTTGCCCAAAGTAAATATACAATCCAAAACTGTATCGGTTTGCTGTTCTTTGAGTTCGCTGAAAAAGTCGAAAAGCATATCCACAAAATGATATATTTGAGCATGCTCAAGCTCGGCAAGTGCCGTTTTAAGCAGGCGGTTTAAATCATAAAGCAAATGCTTTTTCAAATGGGCCATACCGGGAATATGCAGGGCATAAATCAAGTAATAAACTTTCTCCACTGAAAGCTGAAATTCTTCACTAAAATGTCTGAAATGGTTGGCAATATCATTATAGAAAAGATTGGACTGGATCTCTTCCCAGCTATTAGAGCTTTCGATCCGTTCTTTAAGTTGATCAAAAAATTCCTTGCCGATTAATTTAATTTTATCCCGGTATACAGGCTGAAAAAGATCAGCCTTGCTTTCGAACCAGGCTTCTGCATTGGTGGTTTTTTTCCAGAAAGCACAGCTCCTGCGCAGGACTTCTTTAGTCAAACGGCATACCTCTGAGTTAAATTCGGGAATTGCCGCCGCTCGGTACAGGTATTTTTTAAAATAACCGGCATTGCGCAGATATATAGGCTCATCTTTTTCCATTCCTTCTTCAATTAGAGCCAAAGCCTGCCAGATTACCTGGTGCGGGTAATTGCCTTCATTAAGAAGTCTGTCGGTAAACTTAAAAAGGGTTTTAACCAGTTGTTCCCGCTGGTATTCTTCCAGCGGTTTCTGAAGTAGATCTTCAAAAATAGATATTAAAAAGAGTAGTGCTTCTTCCGATTCCTCAATGGAACTGTATAACCAAAGATCATTTAAACTGATTGTATGGAGGTTCTCAATAATATAGTCATAATTGGGGTGGGGATGGTTATATTCAGTAAAAAGCTCTTCTGTTCTTTTATTTATTCCCCAGTATGAAGAGGACAGGGAAACAAACCAGCGGTGTTTTTGAGGAAGCTCTATCTGCTCATACTTTGTTTGGGCAAGATTAACTTCCAGCGCTCCCGATTTAAACTGGGCGTCCATCTGCTCACCTCGAGAATAATGCCTGATTAATTATAGTATATCATTGTTTGTCCACAGTTTACAGGGAGCCGGACTTTTCTTGATCTCAAAGCAGATCGTGTTAGCAAGCGCCGTTCCGCAATGGAGTTAGAAGGCTTGATCCTGGCATAAACATATTAATCAATGGTTATCCTCTCTGAGGATTTCCAGGAATTCTTCCACCAGGGTTGGGTCAAACTGGGTTCCCGCTTTACCCTTAAGTTCATTAACGGCATCTTCTTCACTCATAGCTTTACGGTAAGGCCTGTCACTGGTCATAGCATCATAAGCATCTACTATCGCCAGAATTCTGCATTCAACAGGGATCTCTTCCCCCGCCAATCCGGAAGGATAGCCATTGCCATCCCAATGCTCATGATGTAACAGTATTAAGTCTGCTATTCCGTATAAATCTGTAGAGGCTGAAGCTATCCGGTGGCCTTTTTCCGGGTGGGTGCGCATGATGCTCCACTCATGCTCATCGAGAGGCCCTTTTTTAAATAAAATATAGTCGGGAATTCCCACTTTACCCAGGTCATGCACCTGGGATAGCAAAGCTAAATCGGAAAGCTGTTTCTGGGACAATTTAACTTTCTCGCCTATTCTGCGACACATTCTTTCAAGCCGGTTGGCATGCCCTTCTGTTATAAAATCTCTTTCCCCAAGAGCTGCCATCAATGACCTGATTATCTGCGATTTTGCCCCGGCTCCTTTATGCAGCTTGTCCCTGTACATTAAGTCATCTGCCTCTTTATAAGTTTCCCATAAAGTTTTTGTTGAATCTTCCAAAGTAGCAAACCCGACCGATATACTTAAAGGAAGATGACTGTTGGTTTCGTTGTACTGATTAACCGTATCGATGATCCGGCTTACCACGTTTTCACCGCATTTTTTGTCGGTATGGGGAAGGATAGCCACAAATTCATCTCCTCCTACCCGGGCTATAACATCTGCAGCCCGTAGAGTTTCCTGTAAAAACCGGGCACAGGAAACTAACAGCTGATCTCCGCTGTCATGGCCGAGAGTATCATTGATCAGTTTTAATCCATCAAGGTCACAGACAATAATGGTAATCGGGCGTTCCCTGCTTTCATTGAGTCGGTTGAGTTCATCGTCAAAGTAAGCACGGTTATAAAGCCCGGTCAATTGATCATGGAGGCTTAAATATTCCAGTTTTTCCTCGTATAGTTTACGTTCGGTTATATCCCGCATCGTTTCTATCGCACCAATAGTATTTCCTTCAGTATCATAAAGGACCGAAGCTGCTCCCCAGAGATACGCACCTTTACCGTCATAGACATTATGAGCATAAGCTTCTCCGTAAAGGGTATCTCCTTCCCGGCTTAAATAACTGTAATACTTTGACTCTTCGGAGTTATTGCCGTAGCGAACCAGGTCAACTAAAATTGGCCTGCGCTGCTTATACAGGGGAAGTGCATATTCATAATTACTTTTCCCGATCATTACTTCTTTTGATACTCCGGTCATCTCCTCAATGGCCCTGTTCCAGGCAATTACCTCACCTTTGTTATCGATCACAAAAGTGGCATCCGGAAGAAACTCTATAATTTCGGACAACCGGCGGTGAGCTTCTTCAAGCTCCTTTTCCGCTTTTTTACGCTGGGTCACATCGCGCACTACACCTCGAAAGCCAATCGGATTTCCCGCGTTATCCCGGCGTAAAGTAATCGATACCTCAATAAATATTTCCCGGCCATCACCGGTAATAATCGGGATATTGGCCGCTTTTTCCGGAATCCCGGTCCGGTAAACCCGGTTATAGGGTTCAAAAACCAGGCCGGGATCCTTGTAAAGGATTCGGTAATTTTTGCCGACCAATTCACCTTTATCATAGTTAATCATTTTTGAAAGAGAATCGTTAGCAAAAGTAAAGTTGCCGGCTAAATCAACCTCGTAGTAACCTTCTTCCATGGTGGAAAGAATCTGGCGGTATTTTTCTTCCGACTTCTTCCTGGACTCTTCCGCAATCTGCCTGGAAACAGTATTGGCAATAATTTCTGCAATCACTTTCAACAGGGAAATTTGTTCTTCAGTCCACTCCTTTCTATCCACAACCGAATCGAAACCGAGCACCTGTTTTAAACGGCCTTCGCTTTGCACTGCTACCGCTAAAAAGGAACGCACTCCCTGTCGTTTAAATTCCTCTTTTTCAACTGCCGCCTCCGGAGGCAGATCATCTATATCATAAACACTAATAACTCCCAGGTTTGTAATTTTTCCCATCCACCACTTTCTCAAATCCATAGGCAGGCTTTTAACCCTTTCCCCCTGGTAGACAACCCCTTCTCTGCACCACTCGTAAAGCTGATCAAGGGTTTTGCCGTCACCGGCAAAGTTAAAAAGGTAACTGCGATCTGCCTCCAAAAATTCACCGCATAACTTGAGCACTTTATTAATACCGGCATCAAAATCTTCAGGAGCCAGGTTTAGAAGAGTTCCCGAAACTTCCGCTACCAATTTTTCAAAACTTAATTGAAAGCGGAGGGTTTCTATGGTTTTTTTGTGGTCGGTTATGTCAATGGCAAGACCAAAGCCGGCGGGTTTTCCCTTGTACAGTGTGGCAGATCCGGAAAAATCAACCCATTTTTCCTCACCCGCTCTGGTCACAATTTTAAATTCATAGCGCTGTGGGGGTTGTTTGCCGGATTGCCGCATTTTTCCCCGTCCCCGTACCAATTCCTGGTAATCAGGGTGAATAAACTCCCAAAAGCGCATTTTAAATAGTTCTTCCCTGGAATAACCGGAGATTTTTTCTGCGGCCGGGTTAATATAAACAAAATAGTCGTCCTGGTAAATCATGATCGCCACCGGGGAATTTTCAGCCAGTGTCCTGAATTTTTCTTCACTTTCTTCAAGTTCCTGCTTGGCCCGGACCCGATCGGTTACATCAGCAGCCAGAAGAATGTTCAGATCTCCGAGGGCAGAGAGCCTGAATTCAGCATAACGTAGCGTTCCATTCTTACAGCAAATTTCATACTCACCGGGTTTTATTTCTGATTGCTCTTTAACCGCTTTTTCAAAAGCCTTATTCCAACCCCTGCTCACTTCTCTTCTTTTTCTGCTGTCGGGATAAGCAAGAGGCCACCAGTGTTCAATATCGGGTATATCCTCGATAGTATAACCAAAAAGTTCCGTAAATTTTTTATTGATATAAACGTTGTTCTGTTGCCGATCCTGGATAACCACTCCGATCGGCACAGATTCCAAGAAAAACTGAATATATTCTTCGCTCAGGTCATGTAAATATAAGTTTAACCGGTTAGTTTCTGCAGCCAATAACAACACCCCTGCTGCTTCATTTTTTACCAGGTTTAAAAAGACACAGCGGATACCGGCTCAATGCGGCCTCCCGGACCAATAATTTGCTAAAGTAATTAATATATTCTCTATATTTATTCTTTATCCTTCCAAGAGTTAAACTTGTTATTAAAAATACTTAATGCTTACCTGAATTTCTACCGCCGGCTTAAGCTCTTCCGAGCTCATCGTTTAAAAGCGGTTAGAGCAAAGAAGCGGCATCCCGGTCTACAATTACCACCACATTCGGATGTAATTGAAGCAGGGATGCTGGAACTTCAGTGGTTACAAGACCGCTGAATGACTCTTTGAGTGCGTGGGCTTTACTTCCTCCGCTGGCTAAAAGCAAGATCAACCCTGCATGCATGATCGGGCCCAGGCCCATTGTTAAAGCCCGGCGGGGCACCTGTTCAATCGAATTGAAAAACCTGCTGTTTGCTTCGATTGTCTCGGATGCCAGTTCTACCAGGTGGGTGCTTATCGGTAAAGATGAGGCAGGTTCATTAAACCCAATATGCCCGTTAACCCCTATACCGAGGACTTGCAAGTCAATACCACCGGTTTGGACAATTTTTTGATCATAATCCCGGCAAGCATCGGAAGCGGAAAGATTGTTTTTAGTATAGCAGGGAATGTTAATATTTTCCGGTTTAATATTGATATGATCAAACAGATGTTTATACATATATGTATGGTAGCTTTGGGGGTGCTGCGGGCATAAATCAACATATTCATCGAGGTTAAAGGTTGTCACTAAACTAAAATCAAGATGGCCTTCCCGGTACATTTTAACCAGGTTTGCGTACATCCCTTCAGGGGTGGATCCTGTTGCCAAACCCAGCACTAAATCTTTTTTTTCCTTTAACTTACCGGCAACAAGAGATGCCGCCTTTTTACTCATTTGATCATAGTCCTGAACCACCGTAAGCTTCAATTAACTCATGCCTCCATACCTAAAATATTTCTTCTTTTTCTTCTGTAGTATAAAAGAGTAACAGCAGTTCGTCCCTTTTAACAGAGCCAGGAGCTAATAACAAAACTTCCTCCGCTTCAACCCGATCACTGTGCGCTTTTTCTTCAAGCAACTTGAGCTTCTCGCT
>PUKR01000102.1 GCA_003552365.1 Syntrophomonadaceae bacterium | reverse complement strand
TAAACATGTAGGTTGAATTATTTATGCTGCTGGGATATAAGAGCTTCTGCTTATATATAACCTAAGAATTACAAGGAGGACGAAAGATGAATTTTCAGTTGACTGAAGAGCAGGAAATGACCCGCAAGATGGTCCGCGATTTTGCCGAGAAAGAGGTAAAGCCGGGAGCGGACGAACGTGATGATAACGAGGAGTTTTCCAGGGAACTGTTTGATAAGATGGGCGAGCTGGGCTTAACCGGGATTCCCTGGCCCGAGGAATACGGCGGCGGTGGATGCGATTACTTGAGTTATGTAATCGCCGTCGAAGAACTTTCCCGGGTTGATGCATCGGTGGGAACCACCCTTTCGGCGCATATTTCTCTGGCCGGGTGGCCGCTTTTTAAATACGGAACCGAGGAACAAAAGAAAAAATTTCTTGAGCCGATGGCGCTGGGCGAAAAGCTGGGCGCATACGGCCTGACCGAAGACACTGCCGGAAGCGATGCGGCCAACCAGCGCACCACCGCAGTTTTGGACGGGGACAGCTACGTTTTAAACGGCAGCAAAACCTTTATTACCAATGCCGGCGATGCCGAAATTTATATTGTTTTTGCGGTAACCGACAAGGAAAAGAAGGCCAAGGGGATCAGTGCTTTTATCGTGGAAAAGGATACACCGGGTTTTTCATTCGGCAAGAAAGAAAGAAAAATGGGCCTGCGTTCTTCTCCTACAGTGGAACTGATTTTTGAAGACTGCCGGGTACCAAAAGAGAACCTGCTCGGTGAAGAAGGCCAGGGCTTTAAAGTAGCTATGAGCACCCTGGACGGTGGCCGCAACGGGATTGCCGCCCAGGCGGTGGGAATTGCCCAGGGGGCGATGGAAGAAGCAGCTGAGTATGCCAAAAACAGGGAGCAATTTGGCCAACCGATTGCTAAATTTCAGGCTATTGCTTTTATGCTGGCTGACATGGGCACTAAAATTGAAGCTTCCCGCCTTTTAACCTACCAGGCCGCTTACCTGGAGAACGAAGGATTGCCCTACGGCAAAGCTTCGGCCATGGCCAAGCTGTACGCTGCGGAAACCGCGATGGAAGTTACTACCAACGCAGTCCAGATCTTTGGCGGTTACGGCTACACCAGGGAATACCCGGTCGAGCGGTTTATGCGGGATGCGAAAATTACCCAGATCTATGAAGGGACCAGTGAAGTGCAGCGCCTGGTTATTTCACGCTACCTGCTTGGTTAATGGATAGTTGCAGGTTATGCTTTTATAGTTATGTTCAGACAAGACGGAGCTAAGATATGTCAAGCTGGACAGTTACAGTATAAAAAGCAATAGTAGTAGCGGGATGAATACCGGGGTCGAAAGGAGAGGAAAGGAGCAAATTTCACGATGGAAAAAGAATGCCCGGGCCTGATCATGGTCTTTACCGGTGACGGCAAAGGAAAAACCACTGCCGCCGTCGGTCAGGCCGTGCGGGCCCTTGGTCACGGTTTCAGTGTATGCATGATTCATTTTATGAAGGGCCGGGATTATGGCGAGTTTTTGGCCCTGGATAAGATGCCCGGGTTGACGATCGTTAGAGCCGGGCGTGATGACTTTGTCTGCCGGGAATCTCCGGAACAGGTGGACATAGATCTTGCCCGGGAAGGTTTCTCCAGGGCTGAAAAAGCAATTGTAAATCATGAGTATGATTTCGTGGTTTTGGACGAAATCAACGTGGCTGTAGATTTCAAGCTGATAAAGGAAGACGAGTTGCTGGCTTTGCTTGAGAAAAAGCCTTCCGGAATGACAGTTATTTTAACCGGGCGCGGTGCTTCGCAGGAGCTGGTTAAAAGAGCGGACACTGTCAGCGAAGTGTTGTCGATCAGGCATCATTACGAGCAGGGTGCCGACTGCGTGGCTGGAATCGAATATTAAAGAGGTGTATAGATGCAACAGCTGGTTAAAGACTTGATCCAGGGAAACAGGCGTGCGGCCGCACGCCTGATCTCCTTGATTGAAAACGATGATCCGCAGAAAAGAGAACTGCTGAAAGATATTTACCCCCATACCGGCAGGGCTTACGTGGTTGGTGTTACCGGGGCGCCCGGCGCGGGGAAAAGTTCGCTTGTTGACTGTCTCTTACAAAAAATGCGTGAGGATGGTCTAAAAGTGGGGGTGATCGGGGTTGATCCGACCAGCCCTTTTAGCGGCGGAGCTATTTTGGGCGACCGGATCCGGATGCAGGAGCATGCCCTCGATCAGGATGTTTTTATCCGCAGCATGGGCACCAGGGGCAGCCTCGGCGGGCTGGCCCGGGCTACCCGGGAAGCAATCCAGGTGCTTGATGCCTTCGGTAAAGATGTGATCTTAATTGAGACCGTCGGTGTGGGGCAATCGGAAGTAGATATAGTCAAAACTGCCGACACAACCATGGTAATTTTAACCCCGGCCGGCGGCGACAGTGTGCAGACCATTAAGGCGGGTATTATGGAAATTGCCGATCTTTTCGTGATTAACAAGGCCGACCTGCCCGGTTCAGAACGAACCGTCACTGAGATTAACCTGATGCTTGATATGAAAGAGTCAAACCGGTGGCGCCCACCGGTTCAGCCGACGATAACTACGCGAGGTGAGGGTATTAAAGAGCTCTGGGATGCCCTGCAGGAACACCGCCGGTTCATGGAAGAAAGCGGGCAGTTGATGGAAAT
>PUKR01000131.1 GCA_003552365.1 Syntrophomonadaceae bacterium | reverse complement strand
TCCTTAAATAATTAAGAATTAAAGCCTACAAATCTACAGCCTGCTCCCTACCGGGAAACAAGGCCCCGGAAAGCCATTTTCCGGTATATGATTTCTTAAAGGAAGCCACTTCTTCGGGAGTACCGGTTGCAACAACCCAACCGCCTTCATCGCCGCCTTCCGGGCCTAAATCAATCAAATGATCGGCTCTTTTCAAGACTTCCAAATTATGCTCAATAACCAGCACGGTATTACCGCTATCCACAAGGCGATCCAAAATTACAAGCAGTTTGTTTATATCGTCAAGATGCAGCCCGGTGGTAGGTTCATCCAAGATATATAAACTGCGGCCGTTGCTGCGCCTGGACAATTCCGTTGCCAGTTTTACACGCTGAGCTTCCCCACCCGATAGCGTGGTCGCCGGCTGACCCAACCTGATATAGCCAAGGCCAACATCATAAAGCAGCTGCATTTTACGCTGGACCTTGGGAATAGCGGAAAAGAAATCGAGGGCTTCTTCCACATTCATATCCAATACATCTGCAATGCTGTTCCCCTTGTATAAAACTTCCAAAGTTTCCCGGTTATATCGTTTCCCCCGGCACACTTCACAGGGAACATACACATCGGGTAGAAAGTGCATCTCAATTCTTAAGATACCATCACCGCGACAGGCCTCACAGCGGCCACCTTTGACGTTAAAGCTAAATCGTCCCGGCTTATAGCCACGGCGGCGGGCTTCGGGGGTTTTGGAAAAAAGCTCTCGAATACCGTCAAATAATCCGGTGTAAGTAGCCGGATTGGATCTCGGAGTTCGACCGATAGGGGACTGGTCAATAACAATAACTTTGTCAAGATGCTCTACCCCTTCCAATCCGCGGTGATCTCCCGCTCTTTCCCGGGAGCGATGCAGTTTGCGGGCTAAAGCCTGGGCTAATATTTCATTTACCAGGGTGCTTTTGCCGGACCCGGAAACCCCGGATACACAGACAAAATTGCCAAGCGGTATCTGAACATCAATATCTTTAAGGTTATGTTCTCTGGCCCCCAGCACCTTAAGGTACCGCTGGTCGGAATCCCTTCTATTGTCAGGAACAGGGACTTCTTTCCGACCGGCCAGGTAATCGCCGGTCACAGAACTTGAAGAACCAATTATTTGTTCCACATTCCCCTGGGCCACAATTTTTCCCCCGGCGGCCCCGGCCCCGGGACCAATATCAATAATATGGTCTGCGCTGCGAATAGTCCCTTCATCGTGTTCCACAACCAGTACAGTATTGCCAAGATCGCGCAGATCTTTCAGAGTTTTAATTAACCGGGCATTGTCCCTTTGATGCAAGCCGATAGTCGGCTCATCAAGAATATAGATTACCCCGGTGAGTCCGGAGCCAATCTGGGTGGCCAGCCTGATGCGCTGGGCTTCCCCTCCTGAAAGAGTAGCCGCCGCCCGGTCAAGATTCAAATACTGTAAGCCAACATTGTGTAAGAACTTTAACCTTTCCCCGATCTCTTTCAAAACCTGGCGGGCTATTTGGGTTTCACGTACAGAAAGCTGTAACTGATTAAAAAATTCAGCAACCTGTTCCACCGTAAGCGCCGAAACTTCCGCAATATTATAGCCACCAAGCAATACGGCCAGGCTGGAAGACTTCAAACGTTTTCCACCACATGCAGGACAAGGCCTGGTCTGCATAAAGCGCTCCATATCAGCCTTCATTTCGTCTGAGCCTGTTGAAGCATAACGGCGTTCAAGGAGCTTAAGCACCCCCGGGAATGCCTTTTTATAATGGCGGACCCTTCTGAACATGTTTACATAGCGAAAATTAATTTTTTCCGGGGACCCGTAAAAAATTTTATGCTGCTCTTCCCTGGAGAGATCTTTAAAAGGCTTATCCAGGTCTATACCCCAGCTTTTGGCGGCTGCCTCCAAAAATTGCTGGTGATAACTCTGACCCGCCCAGGGATGAACCGCGCCCTCCTTGAGAGATAATTCCGGGTAGGGGATTACCAGGTCCGGGCCAAATTCAGATTTAGTGCCTAAACCACTACATTCTGAGCAAGCACCATAAGGACTGTTAAAAGAAAATATCCGCGGACTGATCTCTTCAAAACTAAACCCACACTCAGCGCAGGCAAAGTTTTCGCTAAATAGCTGCTCGCCACCCTCAATCTCTTGAACCAAAACCAGGCCCTCACTTAATTTTAAGGCATTCTCCAGGGAGTCGGCCAGGCGCGATTCAATTCCTTTGCGGATAATTAAACGGTCAACGACCACTTCGATATTATGCTTTTTTTGCTTGTCAAGCTTAATTTCTTCTTCAAGCTCGCGCACTTCTCCATCTACTCTTACCCGCACATAGCCCTTGCTGCGCAGATCGTCAAAAAGGCGCGTATATTCTCCCTTGCGACCTCGCACCAGGGGAGCTAAAACCTGGATACGGGTGTCTTCCGGCATTCCTGCTACCTGGTCTACAATCTGTTGTACTGTCTGTTGACTGATCGGTATTTGACAGTTGGGACAGTGGGGATTGCCGATCCGGGCATAAAGCAGCCGGATATAATCGTAAATTTCGGTAACTGTCCCCACCGTTGAACGTGGATTTCTTGAAGCTGTTTTTTGATCAATGGATATAGCGGGCGAAAGTCCTTCAATTTGGTCAACATCAGGTTTTTCCATCTGCCCAAGGAACTGGCGGGCATAAGCTGAAAGCGATTCCACATACCTGCGCTGTCCCTCGGCATATATAGTATCGAAAGCCAGGGAAGATTTACCTGAACCACTTAATCCTGTTAAAACAATAAACTTGTTCCTTGGGATGGTTAAATCTATATTTTTCAAGTTGTGCTCTCGAGCACCGCGAATAAAAATTTCTCCTGCTGTCACAACCGTCCCTCCTGTTTTTCACGTTCCCGGCAACCGGAAACCCTTAGTGCAAAGTAGTAAAAAACTTTTATCACAGTAATAGCTTTAATATTATGCATTCGCTTTATGTTTACCGGAGCCCAATCCAAGGATCAAATTAATCGTATCCATCTTTAAAAAGATAATCGGCCCCAAGCATTTAATTTTTGTCATAATAACGTTTCCTTAGCACTTGACACTTCCTATAAACCCTAAAAAAACTTCCTTCTTTTAGCATTCAATTATGCTGCAGTCTTGACTGCTGATAAGTTATTAAGGGCTATCTGCCCGCAAAAAGTTGTCAACAACCCCGTCCCCCTGACAACTTTTTTAGGGTTTCTCCAGCTCGTAGATCATGTCGCGCAGTTCGGCGGCTTTCTCGAAGGCGAGTTGCCTGGATGCCTGGTTCATCTCTTTGCGCAGTTTTTTAATCATCTTTTGCTTACTGGCGGGATCGATTTCTTTCATTTGCTCAACTCCGTAGGATTCGGTCTCCTCGGCTGCAGCGGTAGCTTCGATCACGGCATGGATCGGCTTTTCGATGCTTTGCGGTATAATCCCATGCTTCCGGTTATAATCGAGTTGTTTGTAGCGCCGTCGTTCGGTTTCATCAATGGCCCGCCGCATGGAGGGTGTGACTTCTTCGGCATACATGATCACCCTGCCCTCTATGTTTCGGGCGGTGCGGCCAATTGTCTGGATCAGTGAGCGATCCGATCTTAAGAAGCCTTCCTTATCGGCGTCAAGGATCGCTACCAGGGTGACTTCGGGCAAGTCTAACCCTTCCCTGAGGAGGTTGATCCCGACCAGAACATCAAATTCGCCGAGCCGCAACCCCCGGATAATTGTCATTCTTTCCAGGGCGTTAATTTCTGAATGCATGTACCTTACCCTTAAGCCCATGTTCTGGTAGTACTCCGTCAGGTCTTCGGCCATCCTTTTGGTCATGGTGGTAACCAGCACTCTTTGATTTTTTTCCGCCCTGGCCCTGATCTCCCCGTAAAGGTCGTCGACCTGACCTTCGGCGGACCTGACTTCGACCACCGGGTCAGCCAAACCGGTAGGCCGGATAATTTGTTCCACCACCTTCTTGCTGTGCTCAAGTTCCCAGGGGCCGGGGGTGGCCGATACAAATATGGCCTGATTGATTAAGGATTCAAATTCTTCGAAACGAAGAGGCCGGTTGTCAAGGGCCGAAGGCAAGCGGAAGCCGTGTTCGACCAGGGTGCTTTTCCTGGATATATCACCACGATACATCCCGTTCACCTGCGGGATGGTAATATGTGATTCGTCAATCACGATAAGCATATCGGGCGGGAAATAATCAAGCAGGGTAGCCGGCCGGCTTCCCGGAGGACGTCCATCCAGGTGTCTTGAATAATTTTCAATTCCGCTGCAGAAGCCAATTGCCTGGAGCATTTCCAGGTCAAACCGGGTCCGTTGTTCCAACCGCTGCGCTTCTAACAGTTTGTCTTCTTCTCTAAACCTGGCAAGTTGTTCATGCAGCTCCGCTTCTATATCCCCGATAGCTCTTTTTAGCTGATCGGGAGCCGTGACATAGTGGGTTGCGGGAAATACCGCTGCATGGGAACGTTCACCGGTAACCTTGCCGCTGACCACATCAATTTCTCTTAAACGCTCGATTTCATCGCCAAACAGTTCTACCCGCAATGCTGACTCCGAAAAAGAAGCGGGAATTATTTCAATCACATCGCCGCGAACCCGAAATGTCCCCCTTTGAAAATCGATTTCATTGCGCTGGTAATGGATGTCCACCAGGCAATTGATAATTTCGTCCCGGGTTATTCTTGCTCCTTCCCGTAAAGAAAGGACCTGATCCCTGTATTCATGGGGGGACCCGAGGCCATATATGCAGGAAACAGAGGCTACGATAATAACATCCGACCGTTCCAGCAGAGCGCTGGTGGCTGAGTGCCTTAGCTTATCAATTTCGTCATTTATAGAGGAGTCTTTTTCTATAAAAGTATCACTCTGCGGAATATATGCCTCCGGTTGATAATAGTCATAATAGCTTATAAAATACTCGACGGCATTACCGGGAAACAGTTCTTTAAATTCACTGCATAACTGGGCGGCAAGGATCTTGTTGGGAGCCATCACCAGGGTCGGCCTCTGCACCCGTTCAATCACATTGGCCACGGTAAAAGTTTTCCCTGAACCGGTAACCCCGAGAAGGGTTTGATACCGCATATCCTGGTTAAGCCCCCGGACCAGGGTATCAATCGCTCCCGGTTGATCACCGGTAGGCCTGTAAATTGAGTTTATTTTAAACCTTTCATTAACTGCCATCAAACTTCCTCCGAAAATAAGGCATATTCATCTTAGAAAAATGCAAAAACCATGATTGCCATATATTTAGAGAAAACAAGCAGGATATAACATTACCTCTTGCCTATACTAATTATAATGATAATCGTTCCAAAGTCACTATTTTTTCCACAGGCGCTTAACCCTGGCCATTGGATCGGGCTTACGCATTTCCAGGTAAACCGGGGAATCGGGATGCGGAACCGGAATCATGCCCAATTCGGCGTAACGCCGCAAGATAGAATGAGAAGAACCTGTCGCTCTAAGACTGGCCTGTAGTGAAGCTCCAAAACCTTCTTTTTCGAAGGTTTCCTTTTTCAATACATGCGAAAAACTTTCTCCGTTTCTCCTTCCCTCCAGGAGGACCATGAAGTAACTTTGCTCAATTTTTTCCAGAAAGTCCTGGTTATCCCGCGGTATTTCACCGTTTATTGTTTTAATGACATCATCCTGCTTCAGTCCGGCATTATCGGCCACGGTTCCCGGTAAAACCTCCATAAGAACAATTCCTTCATCACTGCTGCGGTAGCGGGGCGGCTTTCTGTCTTCTTCTCTTTTCCCGTAAAGAATTAGTATTTCATGGCCAATTGGCGCAAAAAGAACCCCGGGCAAGACAAAAGCAGGGAAGTATTCCGCCCCTACGGCAACAACTAAAAGCACAACACTGTAAAAAGCGAGCCACTTGGCAGAAAAAGCGGTTCTCTCGCGGGGAGTGGAAGATAAGGCGATATCCCCGTAACCGAGGCCGGCTGCCACCGGTATGAGCATGTATTGAAGGGTTCTTCCTTCACCCGGTTCAAGGATCGGCTCCAGGATTGGCCACCATTCTGGCATACTCACACCTACAATCTCAGGTTCCGCTACCACGGTCACCAGGAGCGCCACCAGCGGTAGAGGCCAAAATCTCTGCAGCGAAAAAGCCCCGATCACCTCGCCGTCTTCTTTCTTTAAGTAAATTGGACTGCTCCCCCAGTGACCGCCAATATAAATCAAGAAAGCCTCGATGAGGTGAAGCAACCCGATCAGGACCAGGAGGGCAGGAATATGAACTCTTAAGAGTGTTTCAATGACTATATTATCAGCTAAAGCCGGAAACAGGGGCACTAAGATATGGCGGGCAAATAAAACCATGACCGCTACGATACCACCGGCATAAGAAAAGCAAAGATAGCGTGGATTGATCAGTAGAAGCAGGATAGCCACCGGCCAAATAAAATATAAGCCGATTTGCTCCAGCGATAACCCCAGAAAAATCAACACGGTGCTGGCCACCAGCCCACCTGCCACTCCCAGGCCCAGGGAATAAAACATTTGCCTGCCCACCCTGTTCAAGGTCCGGCCGTATAACTTTGCTTCTGTAGCTGCCTGCCGCCTGTACTGCAAGTAAACTAAAAACAGAACAATCCAAAAGATGGGCATTACAAAAGCGATCATGAATGTGGAGATAAAAATTTGTCCTATTTCAAGAAAAAGCTGCATTGCTTAATCGTTTCCCCCGATATTTTCCCAAAGCTCCGCTTGATCAAGAATTTCCAAAGCTTTTTCAAGCTGCTTGTCCTGCTCCCTTGAAGCAACGTCCAAAGCTTCCCTCAGTTCAACCCAGGTTACGTCATCAAATTTACCGCTGCTTTCGAGTCCGGCATCCACCTGGAACCTGGACAAAGCCCGGGAAGTATCTTCATCAAAATAGCCGGTTACATCAATCTCATAATCTAATATTTCGAGCATTTCCTGGAGCATTTCGACGTCTGATCCATAATCGCCCTGCTCCAGGAGGCTGGGATGAAAGTAATGGTAATACCTGATTATTTCAGGCATTTCCACTTCATAGTCAGGATCAATACCGTACTTGTCAATATTGCGGCCCGATGGGGTAAAATAGTTTGCCACCGTAAGCATTATAGCATTGTCACCGGGAAGATGTTCCAGCTGCTGCACAGAAGCTTTCCCGTAAGTAGTTTGGCCTACAAGAAGGGCTGCATCCCGGTCCTGCAATGCTCCGGCAAGTAGTTCGGTTGAACTGGCGGATTCCTCATTTATAAGGGCCACAATCGGATAGGGCCTTTTTTCCGCGCTGGATTGATATACGGTCTTTATTTCATCATCCTGGCCCACCAGCCGGACAATTTCACCTTCGGGTACTATTTGTTCCGCGATTTTCACGGCCTGGTCCACCAACCCTCCCGAATTATTCCTTAAATCCAGGATTAAACCGCGGCTCAATCCTTCTTTCTCCATGGACTCAAATATTTCGGTAAATTCCCCGGCAGTATTGCTGTCGAAACCGCTAATTTCAATATAGCCAAGGTTATCTTCCAGCATTTCCCCGGATACAGTCGAAACCTGGATTTCCTCGCGGATGATGGTCATTTCTATCGGTTCTTCCGCACCCGGTCTCAGAACTTTTATATCTACACTGGTATCGCTGGGCCCTCGCATTACTTCCGCGGCAAAATCAATTCCTTCACCGGTTAATTCATTGCCGTCTGCTTCCAAGATCCGGTCCCCGGGAGCAAGCCCGTTTCTTTCGGCGGGAGAACCAGAAAAAGTTTCAAACACCACTATTTCAGATTCGGCTTCAATAATGCGCACACCGATTCCACCATAGACTCCCCTGGTATCCATTTTAAACTCTTCCAGTTCATCGGGATCATAGAAGCGTAGCTGGGGATCGTCCAGAATTTCGATCATCCCCCTTACCGCTCCCTCTACCAGTTCTTGTTTATCTACAGGATAAAAATAGTGGCTTGTAATTGCATCCAGGGCTTCCCAGAACATTTCTGTGCCATCTTCGGCTTCAACCCGGTCGGCATCCGGGTCAAACCTGATTACCCTGGGATCATCTTCTTCTGCTAAAGCATCGTCCTGATCGGCAAAGAACAGATAAGTGGCCAGGTTGGTCCCCACAAGGAGCAAAACAAAAATCACCAGTATTTTAAGCAATGAGCTTTTATTAATTGAATCCATCGACACCCACTCCTGTCCGGTCTGCACAATTATCCTGGCCATTCTTTTCAGGCTACCTATCATCATAACACAAAATTTTTTCCCTGTATCCCTCTAGAAAAATAGCAGCCATCCCCTGCCGGCTGCGGCGGAATGGCTGAATATAGAAACTGCAAATAATGCAAACAGGTTAACTTCTTAATTGCCGGTACCACCAAAATATTGCATCGGATCATAGCGGTGATCCGGTGAACCGCTTGGATAACTCCTTACCGGAGCTTTCTCGTACTCCCTGACCTCAAAGTGCAGGTGAACCCCCGTACTGTATCCGGTTGTCCCGGCCCGTCCAATCCGCTGCCCCCTGCTGACTACTTCACCTTTGTCAGCAATGAGACTGCTCATATGTGCGTACAAAGTTACGGTCCCGGCCCCGTGGTCGATCATGATACAGTTGCCATAACCGCCGTTCCAACCGGAATAAATAACCTCACCTTCAGCGGCAGCAAGAATATAGTTGGCCGCTCCACCCTTAGGGGCTACATCAACTCCGCCATGCCAGGCCCGGTTCCCGCTAAACGGATCGTTTCGATACCCATAACCGGAACTGATCCAGGTCGGTGGTTCAATCGGCCACTTTAACTCTCCGTCAACTCCGCTGAACTGGCTTTCAGCTTTGGCAACCAGTTCGCGAATTACAGAATCCAGTCTCTGTGCTTCTTCTTCCAGGTCTTTAATCGCCTGCATGTTTTTATTGATGTCGTCCTGCAGCTGGGCCAGGACAGTTTCCCGGTCTTCCTTGGCCCGCTGCATCTCCTGTTCATTGGCGGCTACCTGGTCGCGCATTGCTTCCAATTCGCTCTTTTTTTGTTCCAGTTCACTTTTCCAGGCCTCGATAATCTCCTTTTCTTCCTGGATGTCTTCAATCAAGCTGATATCATTGGAAGCAATCATGCTCAGGTTATACAACCGGGTTAAAAAATCGTTAAAACTGGTAGAATCAAATAGAACTTCAATATAAGAAACCCAGCCGTGTTGTTGAATAGCCCGCAACCGAAGATTTAACAACTCTTCCTGTTCTTTTAACCTGGCCTCGGCTTCGGCAAGTTCTGATTCCACCTGCCCAATTTCTTCTTTTACCTCTTCAATTTCCAATTGAAGCTGATCCTGTTCAGCTTTCAGCTCTGACAACCGGTTTTCCAGCCTCTCTAACTCTTCCTCAAGAGCGGCTTCCCGGTTTAATCGCTGCTCCAGCTCACTCTCTTCCCGGCGGTGCCTTTCTTCTACTTCCTCCAGCTCTTCCTGCTTTTCTTCAATCTCTTCCGACAAATAAGCATAGGCCGGAGCGGCAGCAGCAAGGAACAAGGCAATAGCTGCCAGGACTAGCAAATAAAGCCTCGTATTTTTAGTTTTCATCAATCTTTTCCTCCCTGATCATTAACAGAGCTTATCTATGTCTATACCCGCAAAAACCGGCCCATGGAAAATGAACTGCCCAAAATCCCCAGGGCAGTCCCCAGGGGGACCAGGTATTTTGCAAGCTCTGTAATTACCCATTGCGATGGCAACAGGCTTAAAAACATTAATTCGTTGGCAACCACCCAGCTTATAGCCATTTCATAAATGTAGTAAATAATCGCCAGTGGTACCAGTGCCCCGACAAAACCCATTAAAAGACCTTCCAGGATAAAAGGCCAGCGGATAAACCAGTTTGTTGCCCCCACATATTTCATAATTGTAATTTCTCTTTTACGCATCATCACCGTCAGTTTAATGGTGTGTGAAATCAAAAACACTGCTGTTATCGAAAGACCGGCCATGAGGGCCAACCCAATGATTTGCACTACCCTGGTCACGGTAAATAAATTTTCAACATAACCCTGGCCGTAAAAAACATCCGATACCCCGGGATAATCCCTGAATTCATCAGAAAGACTTACCACTGCTTCCGGTTCTACAGTTGTTATTTCATAAGTTGCTAAAAGCGGATTTTCCAAAGATGTATCATACCCTTCAAGCATCCCCCCCAGCTGTCTTTTCAGACGATTCATGTGTTCTTCACTGGAGACATAATTTATAGTTGCCACTTCCCTGTGCTCTGCCAGCTTCTGCCTTAATTCTTCCCGGGTTTCCCGGTCGGCATTTTCGTCGATATATACAATAATTTCGACCTGATCTTTTACCGTTTCCGTAATATGGGTAACATTAAAATTTACCAGCATAAACAACCCGAGCATTAAGAGGGTAACCACGACTACCCCTGTTGAAGTAATGCACATCCACCGGTTCCGGTATAAGCCTTTAAAGGTTTCGCCCAGTATATAAATTAAGCCGTTAATGAACATGCGAATAAATCCCTTTCTGCTCATCCCCGACCAACCTGCCGTTTTCCAGGTACAGGACTCTCTTTTTAAAACGATCCACGATTTCCCGGTTATGGGTAGCAACTAAAACCGTGGTACCGCGTAAGTTAATGCTGCGCAGCAGGTTCATAATATCCAGCGCAGTCCCCGGGTCAAGGTTGCCGGTTGGTTCGTCGGCGATGATCATCGCAGGCCGATTAGCGATTGCCCGGGCCAATCCGACTCGCTGCTGTTCTCCCCCGGAAAGGTCGGTAATTTTTGCCCTGGCTTTATCTTTAAGCCCAACCAGCCCCAGGACATGGGGCACCCGGCGGCGGATTTCCCTCCGGGAAGAACCGATCACGGTCATGGCAAAAGCAACATTATCGTACACTGTGCGTTCTTCCATCAGGCGAAAATCCTGGAAAACCATGCCGATATTGCGGCGCAAGTACGGCAGGCGGTGCTTGGGCAACCGTGACACATCGCGTCCAAATACCCTGAGAGTGCCGCTGTGCGGCTTCTCTTCACGGATAATCAGTTTCATCAAGGAAGATTTGCCGGCACCACTTGAACCGACAAAAAAAGCAAACTCACCGCGATCTATAGAAAAAGATACATTCTCCAGGGCCAGGCTTTTACCCTTATCATATTTCATGGACAGATTTTTTGCGTCAACCATTTATGTAAACCTTTCCGGTTAAACTTAACATAATATTATGCCTGTTTGCATTAGATTTCGACAATTAAAAATTAATTCCTGCAAATCATATTAAAATATGTTTACTTAATTTGCAAATTTTTAAGTTCTATTAAGCAAACTTTTTACTGTTTACAAACACCACTGATCCGGCTGAAACTCCTAAACTCTTAAAAGTTGCTGCCAAACCCCGCAATTTAATGCTGCTGCATCTTCTTAAAACCTTCCCCGTGCACTTCAGTGGCATTGCCAATGATTACAAAAGCGGAGGGATCCACTTCGTAGATGATCCATTTTAACCTTGAAACCTGCTGGCGGGTAACAACACACAGCAGGACTTCCCGCCCTTCGCCGGTATAGCCTCCGTGTCCTTCAATCCTGGTTACACCACGCCCAAGCTCGGTAAGCAACCGTTCGTTTACTTTCGCCCCGCTGCGGGTAATAATAATGGCCTGCTTGGCCAGTCCCAGGCCTTCCTGGATAGCGTCAACTACCTTAATGCTGACAAACAAGGCCACTGCGGAATACATCGCCGCTTCACTGCTAAAAATAAACAGGGCTAAAGCTAAAACCACAATATCCCCGCAAAACATCGCCTGGCCGGGGCTGATCCCCGATGTCTTGGCCAGGATCAAAGACAGCAGGCTGGTTCCACCGGTGGAACTGCGGAACCGAAAAACCATTCCCACCCCTACGCCTGTAATCACCCCTCCATATACAGAAGCAAGCAGCAAATCATCCGTAGCCTGGGGTAAAAACGGAGCCGTAGCATCTATGGCAACGGAAAATAAAAAAGTGCCCAGCAGGCTCTGAACAATAATTTTACGGCCCAGGATCATGTAACCGGCAACAAAAAGGGGAATATTTAAAAGAATGACCGTGAGCCCGACCGGCATCCCGACCAGGTGATACAAAAAAACGCCAAGACCGCTTACCCCGCCGGGGACCAGCATATTGGGGACCATAAACATATTTAACCCTGCGGCTAAAATAAGGGTGCCGATCAAGATACCTATTAAATCGACTAAAACAACCTTAACGTCACTTATTTTAATGTGCGGCTTCCGTATTTTCATCTAATCTCCCAAAATTTATTATTAGTAATTTATTATTAGTAATTTTTCATGTAACATTAAATTATTTAGTTAGGGGAGTTTTGCCCCGGGCCTTCCAGCGCAGGTAAGCATCAATAAAGGGATCGAGCATCCCGTTCATCACTGCATCAACCTGGCCGACTTCCACCCCGGTACGG
>PUKR01000104.1 GCA_003552365.1 Syntrophomonadaceae bacterium | reverse complement strand
TTGTCATGGCCCCGACGCAGCAAGCTCTTTGCCCTTTATGCCTGGAATGGATTGAACAAGCACTATCTTAGGCGTTAATCAACCCCTCGTGAAAACGCGACATTTCAATGTGATGGTCCTGTGGTGCTGCGTTTCGTTGCCGCTTTTGCGCCGTGCATTGGATGGCGATGTTTATGGCAAACTAAAAGTGAAGAGTATGGTAGTTAAAAGTTAATAGCTGACTCAAGAAAAAAGAGTCATTGCTGCACCCTTGAAGAACCCTTCTTGGAGAGCGAAATCCAAAAGAGAAGGGAACGAAAGGATGCTAACAATGACTCAACGCCAGTATATCAAAGAGTTGCGGGAAAAAGAAGAGGCGACCATAGCGGACATCGCTAGGAGGCTCAACATCTGCTGGAGCACAGCAAAGAAGTACGCGGACGAACCCGCGGACTTTACGGAAAAGCCTAAGCAGCGTCGGAAGCAACCTGTATTGGAACCGGTAAGAGAGATCGTCGATGGCTGGGTGGAAGAAGATCAAATCAGACACAGAAAGCATCGGCACACAGCGAAGCGTATCTATAATCGTTTAAGACGGGAAAACGAGTACCAAGGGTCTTACGAAACGATACGGGATTATGTGCGGCAAAGGAAGAAGGAGCTGCAGAGAGCCAAACAAGGCAAGAGCGATCAATTTGTTCGGCTGGAACACCCTTGCGGAGAAGCGCAAGTGGACTTTGGAAGTTTCAAAGCTCTTGATCCCACAACGCATGCTGTTACCATACTGCATCATCTCGTGATGGCTTTTCCAAATTCCAACGCCCGGTATGCGAGGATCTTGCCAGCACAAAACGGCGAGTGTCTCTTCTTCGGGCTGACTGAAATTTTCCAAGAGATCGGCGGCGTCCCGCCCTTCATCCTATTCGATAATTTGACGCCCGTTGTGAAAGAGATCGTCAGCCGTAGCGAACGAAAGCTGACCGACGCTTTCTTGGATTTTCGCCGACGTTTTGGGTTTGCGTACCTCTTTGCAGCCCCAGGAGCTGGCGAGGAAAAAGGATGCGCAGAAAGTGCCGTGGGCTACATCCGACGCAATTTCCTCGTGCCAGAACTGACCATTACCGATTACGATGCGGCCAATGCGCAACTGCAGCAACAGTTACAAGAGGATCGCAAATCGCTCCATTACCAAGAGCAAATCCCCATTCAAGAACTTTGGAAAGACGATGCAGCCGTTCTTTTGCCTCTCCCGGAAGTACCCTATGCCCCTGTACGGTCGTTGCAGCGCACCGTGAACAAATACGGCGAGATCAAGATCGGTAAAGAGATCTACCATATCCCGCAGGCGCACGTAAAGCAAGCCGTGTTTTTGCAACTGTCTTGGGACACTGTCCATGTGTACGATAGCCATGGTGACCAAGCACTGGCGACGTTGCCCCGTGCGTATGTGCAAAAGACAGAGGCCATTAACTGGAGAGCCACGCTGGCCGTGTATCGCAACAAGCCGCGGGGTATCGAACAGGCCCGTCATCTCCAAGCTTTGCCACAGTCCATAAGAGAGTTTCTCTTACCACAGGAGCTCGCCGAGCGCCGCCAACGCGTGCAAGCCGTGATCGCATTATTGGAGACGTACGAGCTTGACATGGTGCAACGAATACTCGAACAAGCTACAGCGTATGATGTGACTTCTTTGGACGAATTACGAATGCTGGGCGAACTGCTGCATGCCGCAGACACGCAAGCGCCGCTGCCGGAGCCGTGGAGTCCGCTCAATACAGTGGACTGGAACCCGGATCTTGGTGCCTATGATGCACTAACACCTAGGAGGCGGTCTTCATGAGCGCCATTCCCCGGTTATGCAAGACACTGCGCATCGCCAACTTGGAAGCACTCGCCGAGGATGTGGAATTTGACAATCCGGAGCAATATTTGACCGCACTCTTAGAATTAGCTGTAGAGCAGCGAAGCGCCAATCGAGTGCAGAGACTGATTCAGCAAGCCCGTTTTCCGCCGATGGACATGAGCCGCGCCTACAGCTATGAAAATATCTCTTTTCCAGACGGTTTGGATGCAGACGAATTGATGACACTGGAGTTTCTCGAGCAGAAAGAGAACCTTTGCTTCTTTGGCCCATGCGGGACGGGAAAGACCAGACTGGCTGTTATGCTGGGTCTGAAAGCCTGCCAGAAGGGCTACTCTGTGCAATTCTACCGCACTGTTGACTTGGTGAACATGCTCGTGGAAGCCTATGAAAAAGGCCGTGCCAAAACAGCCCTAGCGGCGATCGCCAAATGCCATATGCTGGTGTTAGACGAGATTGGCTATATTCCATTCAGCAAACGCGCAGCGGAAATGTTGTTCTCGGTTGTATCGCAGGGCTACCAACGCCAAACCATTGTCACCACATCCAACCTCGAATTCGGGCGCTGGAACGAAATCTTTGGCGATGACCGCTTAACAGCAGCATTGATTGACCGCATTGTACATCGTTCCAACATCCTTGGATTTACAGGTCCGAGCCGTCGGTTTGAGGAAGCCATGGCCAAGCGGTCTCCCAAAAGCACAGGGTCAACGACGAAAAACGAGGAAGAATAAAGAATTCTGAAAACTCCCCCTCCCCGGGGAGGGGGAAGGACAACAACCCCAACCCATCTCGAGGGTGCACCCTATTAACTATTTAGCTGCCAATCTATAAACTTTTTAATTGCCAAACACAGC
>PUKR01000100.1 GCA_003552365.1 Syntrophomonadaceae bacterium | reverse complement strand
GGAACTTTTAAGGGTTCCAATCCAAGAACGAAGGGGGTAACAAGAATGAAGAAAGGGAAATGGGCTGAGGTGGTGTATTATGACAGTGGCACTGTCCGGGAAGTTGCGGCCAGGCTCGCAGAGACCTGCCGCCAATATCTGGAGGCACAAAGAGAACTGGAAGCGGAAGCGATGCAGGACCTGGTTGCGAGCAGGTGGGCCGAATTACAGAGGCCAGAGCTGGACGAGCAGGAGCACCGGGAAAAAGGCGGGTTTTGGGATTGAAAGAAAGAATATTGATACCGGAAAGAAAAAAGCTGGGAAAGCTGCTGCGAATGATAGGGGCCCGGGCCGTTACGGTCCGGGATTTACCCTGCGGCGGCCAGGAGGTGACGGACAATAAGGGGCGGACCTGGAGAACTGAAAGAGGCCGGGGGCTGCGATGGAGAAAGAGCGACCGCCACCCCTGGGCCCCGGTCCACCTACTGGACAAGAGGAAGGAGGCGGGAGAATGAAGGGAAAGGAACTGGAAGCGGCCTGCTGGTTATGCCAGACCGGACCATACCCCAGGGAAGAGCTACCCTGGGACGAAGAACTGGAATGTTACTGCTGCCCGCTGTGCGGGAGCCCTTTTGGGCTGCTGATTTATGAGGAAAAGGAATAAAGGGAATAAAGGGAAGCGGCAGGGGCCCGGCCTGGGCTCCTGCCAAAAAAACCAAGAAGGGGGAAACAGAATGGAAAAGCAAAAAGAAAGCCACGGAAAGGAACAAGCCCGGCTGCAGTTTGAGACCGTACAGGCACTATCTGAAAGGATACGCCACATTGAAGAAGAGGGTTGCGGCGGCCTGTGTCTGATATCCGACGAGCAATTAAGGGCGGCCCTGAACCTCCACGAAACCGAAGATATTACCGATGAGGATTTTGAGGACTACCACGACATGGAACAAGCCAGGGAAGCAGTACAAAACGACCCGCTAGAGGTTGCGGTCAGGTCCGGCTGGGAGCAGCCAGGGGCAGAGTTAGAGCCGGCTGAATATTACATTTTATTATGCACCGGCGGCCCGGCTGTAAGGATTACCGGGGACCTGGACGAGCACGGAGAGCCGGTAACCGCCCGGCTGGAGTATCAAGACTGGTTCACCCATTGGGAGCAATACCACCCCGCAGAACAAGAAGACCTGCTGACCTACGCCCGGCTATTCGTTTACAACTTCTAACGGGGAAGCCCAGGAGCAAGGGGGCCGGGGAACCGGCCCCCTTCTAAAAAAGACCCAGGGCTGGGAGTGGACTTTTTTTGCGATGGACGAAGCGTAAAAAAAAAGGAGGTTAGGAATAATGGAAAAAGTGGAAAGAAAAGTGGAAAGGGCAAGGTTGGCTAAGTATCGGGCCCAGGTGCAGGCCTTAATTGAAGGGCTTGACGACTTGCAGGCCTATCTGCTGGTTGAGGATACCACGAAAACCCCGGTAATTAACCGGGAGGAAGTGCTGGCAAGGGTCCGAGAAACAATTTGCAATGCCAGGGACGAAGGGCAGGCAGCTTATTTGACCGAATATGGGGCTAGCAATATGGACCTTGCAAGGGGGTGCAAATAATGAAAAAGCAGTTTGTTGTTAAGCGGGACGGGCAGAAGAACCTGCGATTTACCGGAGAAGAGATTGTCTGGGTAACAGGGCAAAAGGTAAGCGGCCCCGGCCAAAATAGATGGTGCGAATTAACCCTGTATAAAACGGATAAGGGGCAGTATGTTGTCTATGAGGTCTATAAAACAGCCTGGCAGGGAGAGAGCAACCGATACACGGCCACAATTTGCGACACCCCGAAGGAAGTATATAACGCCCTTTTAGGTGATTATGGAGGGGACGGGCCTATTTTAACCGACCTGGCAAAGGACCTGTTAGAACAGGCCGGATTAGTTGACAAAGATTTGCAAGGGTTAATGGTGGAGGATATTTAAGGACCAGGACCAGGGGCCCGCAAGGGCCCCTTAAAAAAGGAGGTTGGAAATAATGAGCAAGGCCGAAATCTGGATTGAGCTGAAGCCAAAATATAAAAAGTATGGGGACGAGAACGGATTTGTTTTTGCGGGGACCATATCCCTGGAAGGTGCGGCCTTATTCTGGAACCCTAACCGCCAGGTGGAAGCCCCGGCCAACATAAGGCCGGCCGACATTGACGATAAGGATATGATTGACCGGTTTTTCTACGATACCCTCATCGAAATTCAGAAACAGCTGGGCCCCCCGGAAGATTTTTCCTCCCAATCTGAAGCTATCTGGGTGGGGAATAGGGAGTGCTGGGAAAAGGGATTAATAGCCGAAACCCTTATGGAGCTTGGAATAGAGGAGGTGGAAAGATGAAGGAAACCGGGAAAACCCGGGTTTATTGGTGTGCCGAGTACCAGGAAATAGACGGGGAGACTGAACAAATAAACGACCGGGTGCACCTATGCAAAACGTGCCTGGAAAAGAGACAGAAAGAAGAGGACGAAAATTATCAGGGCAGATTAACGGTTGAATACGATAACGATTATGGCCGCTGCGATGAGTGCGGGGCCTATTAAGAAAGGGGGCAAAATAAATGCAAATTTACCGCTGCCTTGACTGTGGGAAGGTTTTTAGCGGGCTGCAGTTACAAATTGGATACAGCAAACACGATACCGACAGAAGGTATCCGGAAAAGGCCTGCCCGTGCGGGTCAATCCACATAAAAGAAGAGGAAAGGAG
>PUKR01000047.1 GCA_003552365.1 Syntrophomonadaceae bacterium | reverse complement strand
TCCAGGCTTATTACTTTCATGGTTGGACAAACCAGCTTATCCGACAACAGGTAAAATTCTTTGCCGGGATTTTCTTTTTTTAGTTGATAAAGAGTTCCCTTTTCCGTACCGATAACGATTTTCTTCGCCGGGGTTTCCCTGGCATACTTAATGATCCCGGCAGTGCTGCCAACATGATCGGCCAGTGCCGTAACCTCAGGGCGGCATTCGGGATGAACCGTGACAACACAGTCGGGGTGGGTTCTACGTATCCGGTGAACATCACCGGCAGTCATGGCATCATGGGTTGGACAGCAGCCGTCCCAGGCAATAATTTCTTTATCTGTGTACCCTGCAACATAACTGGCCAGGTTTCTATCGGGAACAAAAAGAACCTGTTTTTCATCTAGTGAGTTAACCACATCGATTGCATTAGAGGAGGTACAGCATATATCACTTAAAGCTTTAATTTCTGCAGAACTGTTTACATAGCATACTACCGCCGCTTCCGGATAATTCTTTTTCAAGGCAACTAAATCCTCCGGGCTTATCTCATCGGCAAGGGGGCAGCCGGCTTCCTGTTCCGGCAGAAGCACTGTTTTTTGCGGAGATAATATACAGGCACTTTCCGCCATAAACTTCACCCCGCAAAAAACAATTACATCGGCCTCCGTTGACGCAGCCTGCTCACTTAATCCAAAGGAGTCCCCGGTATAGTCTGCTATCTCCTGGACCTCGTCTAGCTGGTAGTAGTGGGCCAGGATTATGGCATTCTCTTTTTCCTTTAGTGCGGTAATTTCTGTTCTTAACTCTGAGGTGTTCATTACTCCTGCTATACTCCCCTTTCCTTTGTTAACCAGAGATCAACTCAAAGAATAAAGCTCGATCTTTAAAAAAACCTTTAGCTTATACCGGGAATTATAGCAGGAAATTGGATTACTAACAAACTATTTATAAACATGCTCCCTGGAAAAGGGCAGGGTATTGCACAAGCCCTTACTAAAAAGCAGTTGATGCACATCAAGGCCGCTGCAGCTAAAAGAAGCGCTGCAACCATTAAGGTACAAACGCCACATCCGCACAAACCTGTCGCCGTATTTTTCACTTACTTTTTCAGCAACTTTATCAAAGTTAGAAGCCCAGCGATCCACGGTCAGGGCATGATGTAACCGTAAACTTTCAACATCCAGAATATGAAAACCATACTCCGGTAATACCCATATTATTTCCCTTAATGACGGAATATAGCTCCACGGAAAAATATATTTCTCCACCCACGGGTTTACCGGGCCTTCAATAGTACGAGTAATGGTATGGAGAACGGAGAGGCCTTGTGGTTTAAGCATTTTACTTAAACATGCAAAAAAGGCAGGGATATACTCACTTCCCACGTGTTCAAACATGCCCAGGCTTACTATTTTATCGAAACTTTGCCCCTCAAAAGCCAGATCCCTGTAATCAGCCTGTCGTACCGCAACTTTACCGGCAAGCCCTTCTTTTTTTATCCTCTCTGTCGCTTCTTCTTCCTGTTCCTGGCTCAGTGTAATGCCTAAAGCATTGACTCCGTACTCCCTGGCTGCCTTAATGATCATCCAGCCCCATCCACAACCGATATCAAGCAGGCTTTCTCCTTCTTTCAGCTGCAATTTTTGCAGGGTATGGTCAATTTTTTGTAGTTGCGCCTGCTCCAGGGTATCACCTGGAGCTTTGAAATAGGCGCTGGAATAGCTCATCGTTTGATCCAGCCAAAGCTTAAAAAAGTCGTTGCCCAGGTCATAATGGTACTGCACATCTTCGACCTGTTTCCTGGTCGAAGTTGTCCGCTGACACTTCATAAAGCGGTGCAGCATCCCTTTTCTATCAGCATCTTTTTTGAAAATATCTTCATTTTTTATTAGCAGGGTTAGAAAAGCTTTCATATCACCTTCAAAATCGATTATTTTATCCATGTAGGCCTCACCAAACCTGACCTCAGGTTGGTCAAGCATATCCCGTAAATTAATTTTTTCATTAATAATTAAGTTTACCGGAGGGGTCCCATTTTTATCCATCCCATAACACTCCGTATTTCCGTCCCAATAGGTAACGGCAAAGCTTCCCCCCTTAATTGACCGAAAAACAGCCCTTAAAAGTTCTTTATGCATATTACTCCTCCCTCCCCGGCTTAAAAAGATTAACTACGGCATCTAAAATGAAATCTTAAAAATTGCTGTTAATTACTTAATTCCCGGTATGTCTTTTGAATGGCTAAAAAATGTCCTGCAAAAATCCAAGTCTGAATTAATTTTATTATGACTCAATTCTTTAAATATTGCAACTTATACTTGCCCTAAGCCGGAGCAGCTAAAATTATTTTAATGTGTTTGACAAACACAAAACTTAGGTGTAATATATTCTTCAATAATTAAAAGTAATGCTATAGTAATTATTTACTTTGGAGGAAAGCTATGCCTAAAGTGATATTAGAAATAACCGGGAAATCACTTTTTTCAAGATTGTCTAATTTATATTGTCAGCCTCACTTTTATCCCTTTCACCTTTATTCCGACCGGGGTGGGTTATCCGCCATGTCCTCAATTTTTATCTAAACCTATAAGTTAACCAGGTTTAAATAATTAAGTTACTTGCCAATAAATAAGCATTCCTGTAATGATGTATAGCGGCATTGAACATTAAAAAAGCCTCCTGATAGAATTGTTTTAACCAAAAACACCAAATCTCAGGAGGCGGAAAAAATGAAAAACACTCAAG
>PUKR01000153.1 GCA_003552365.1 Syntrophomonadaceae bacterium | reverse complement strand
GGTATCCATTTTCAATCTTACCGCTAAAAGGGGGATGTTCCCACTCATTTTCATCTTTTACTTCCACGGTGTCGATATGTGAATCAAACATGATTGATTTTTCTCCGCTGCCTATTCTGCCGGTTACATTGCCCATTGAATCTATATTTACCTGATCATAACCCAGGTTCTCCATTTTAGCGGCAATAAACTTTATGGCCTCTTCTTCATGCCCTGAATAACTCTTAATCCTAACCAGGTCGCGGGCAAATTCAATAAGTTCATGTTTCGATGATTCTAAGAGATTAATAACCTGATTTTTCAAGATTCTTCCGTCTCCCGGTATATTTTGTTCACCTATAACTTTTATATTACTGCCCAATTTCCTTTATTTATTACATTTAAGCCTGATCATTCAGACATGCTGATTTACCCGGCTGCAGCGGGTGCTTCGGTGTCTTTTTTTGTTTTGACCTTTTCTTCTTCCGAAAATGCAGGGTTAATCTTTGTTTTTTTAAGTCGGGTCGAGTTTAGGACCACGTTGATTGAGCTGGTAGCCATGGCTGCAGCCCCGATAATCGGGTGAATTAAACCGAAAAAGGCTGCAGGGATAGCCAGGGCGTTGTAAAACCAGGCCCAGAAGTAATTTTGTTTGATCTTCCCGAAGGTTGCGTTAGAAAGGTTAATTGCTGCGATCACCGTGCCGGGATTTCCGCGGACCAGGGTTATATCTGCCGCTTCGATAGCAATGTCTGTGCCGGTGCCAATTGCTATCCCCACATTAGCCTGCTTTAAAGCCGGAGCATCGTTAATGCCGTCTCCGACCATGGCTACGATCCCGTATTCGTTTTGCAGCTTCTTGACTTCTTCTACCTTGCCTTCGGGTAAAACTTCAGCTAATACCCTGCTGATCCCGGCTTTACGGGCAATAGCATTTGCTGTCCGTTCATTATCGCCGGTTATCATTGCCGTGCGTATTCCCATTTTTTCCAGTTCGGCGATGGCCGGAACCGCATCTTCTTTTAAGGTATCGGCGATTGCAATAATCCCGGCGGCTTTACCATCAACTGCAACTAAAATTGCAGTTTTAGCTTCATCTTCCAGTTTTTCAATCTCCCTGTTATACTGTTCGTAAGCAACTTTATTTTCTTTCATCAGCTTCCTGCTGCCTGCCAGGACCTGTTTATTATCAATTATACCCGAAACCCCTTTTCCGGTCACTGCGGTAAATTCTTTTAATTCTTTTAACTCCAGGCCTTCTAATCGTGCTTTTTCAACGACAGCTTGTCCGAGAGGGTGTTCAGATGAAGATTCAAGGCTGCCGGCGTAAAAAAGAAGTTCGGAACCGGAAAAGTTATTCAAAGGGAGTATGTCGGTTACTTCCGGCTTACCTTTGGTAATGGTTCCAGTTTTGTCGAATGCAATGATCTTAACATTTCTAACCGTCTGGATAGCTTCGCCTTTCCTGATTAAAATTCCGTTTTCTGCCCCCAGTCCGCCGCTAACCATGGTCGCTGTAGGGGTGGCCAGTCCCAGGGCGCAGGGGCAGGAAATAACCAGGACTGCAATGGTAGCCAGTAAGGCCAGTGAAAAGTGGGGAAGATCAACATTGCTCCAGGGGAAGTTAAAGAATTCAACTACAGAAACATGGAAGGTCGGAAAGGCAGTCCAGGAAATAAAGGCAGTCAGGGCGATTAAAATAACCACCGGGACGAAGTATCCGGTTACCCGGTCGGCAAATTCCTGGATCGGCACTTTCGAGCCCTGCGCTTCTTCAACCATTTTGATTATCTGGGAGAGGAAGGTGTCCTTTCCTACCCTGGTTGCCTTTACTTTCAAAGCTCCCTGTTTATTGATCGTGGACCCGATCACCTCTTCACCGCTGGTTTTGTTTACGGGCAGGGATTCACCGGTGGCCATGGATTCGTCCACACTGCTTTTTCCTTCAATGATGATACCATCAGTTGGGATTTTTTCGCCGGGTCGGACCACCATGACCTGTCCGCTCTCAACCTCTTCAATGGGGACTTCCACTTCTTTCCCGTCAATTAAAATCCTGGCTTTTTTAGCTTCCATCTCCAGGAGTTTTTTAATTGCCTGAGAGGCCCTTCCTTTGGCCTTTGCCTCCAAAAATCGGCCCACCAGGTGCAGGGTGAGGATCGATACGGCCATTTCTACAAAAGAAGTAATTGGATACCAAAAAACCAGTAAATTTAAAACGTATGGAACCAGTGAGCCTAAACTGACCAGTGTGTCCATGTTCGGATTTAAGTTTTTTACTGATTTTAACGCTCCCAGGTGGGTTTCTTTACCGGCAATAAAGATAACCGGAAACCCGAGGATGTAGATGATCGGTAGATAATAAGGTATTTCCGCCACGAACATGTGGATCATCATCAAAATCATTACCGGTCCGGCAAAAGCTATTGAAAACCACATTTTTTTGGCGGCAATGCTTAGTTTCTCCAGCTCTTTATCTTGTTTTTCTTCACCGGCTACATTATTTTTACTCTCAATTGCTTCGTAACCGTTTTCTGTAATTATGTCTTTAATATTTTCTGAAGTGATTTCTTCCGGATTATATGTCACGGTTGCTTTTTCGGTGGCAAAGTTGACATTTGCCTCTACAATTCCTTTAGCATTTTTAATGGTGTGTTCAAGCCCTTTGGCGCAATTGGCACAGCTCATCCCTGAGATGCCAAAAGTAACTGTTTTTATACTTTCATCTGCAGGTTTAGCTTCATAACCAAGTTTTTCAATT
>PUKR01000184.1 GCA_003552365.1 Syntrophomonadaceae bacterium | reverse complement strand
TATTGATCAGAAGAAAGGGATGTTATTCCTGCCCTATCAGGTGCAAAAGAGTAGTAGAATCGGAAAGTGAAAATATAAAGGTCGATCCAAGGCTGGGCGGACCTGAATATGAAACTCTGGTTTGTATCGGTTCGAACCTGGGTATAGGCGACTTAGAAGTGATAGCCAAGGGGAATGAGCTCTGCAATCGTTATACTATCGATACTATATCTTTCGGAATGACCCTTTCATTTGCCATGGAGTGCTATGAGCAGGGAATTATCACCAGGGAAGATACGGGAGGGTATGAGCTAAATTTTGGCAACAAAGAAATTCTTTTGCCCCTGATCAAAGAAACAGCCTTTAAAGAAGGTTTTGGGGCAAAGCTGGCTCTCGGGTCAAAAGCTCTGGCCGAAGAACTGGGGAAGGATGTAGAAGAATTTTTACTTCAGGTAAAAGGCCAGGAATTGCCCGCCCACGACCCCCGTGTAAAAACCGGAGTGGGTTTTCAGTATGCTTTATCCGCCCACGGGGCCGATCATTGGGTTGCCCAGCATGATAATCTATATAAGGAAAAAGATTCACACACCCTTAAAACCATTGAGCCGCTTGGCATCATCGATGCTGTTCCGGCAACCGACCTTTCAGAAGAAAAGGTGCGTTTGCATTACTACACACATTTATTAACCATGATGTATGACTGCCTGGGAGTTTGTGTCTTTGGTTATATCTCCCGCAGCATGATTCCCATTGAAAAACTCTTAACCCTGGTTAAAGCGGTAACCGGTTGGGATACCAGCCTTTGGGAATTGTTAAAAGCCGGGGAAAGGGTTTCTGTTATGATGCGGCAATTTAACAGCCGTGAAGGTTTTACCGGGGAAGATGATACTTTACCGAAAAAAATGTACCAGGATATTGCTTCCGGTCCCCAGGCAGGCAGCGGAAAAATAGATCCGGGGAAATTTAAGCAGGCCCTTGGCACCTATTACCAGATGGCTGGCTATGACTCTAAGGGTAACCCTGCTGGCGGAAAACTTGCAGAATTGGGGTTAAGCTGGATGAAATCTAAAAATTAATGACTGGGAGGTAAAAGCAATGGTAAATCCCTTTACTCTACCGGGGGTATGTTACTTTGGCAGTGGAGCGTTAGAGAACCTTTCGGGTGAGCTGGAATACTTTAACCCGAAAAGAATATTTTTAGTTTCTGATCACGGAGTTTCATCAGCCGGTTTGATAGCACCGGTTAAAGAACAAATTAAAGAAGCCGGAGCAGAAACAGTTGAATTTTTTGAAACGGAAGCGGAACCAAGTGTGGAAAATGTTCATTTGTGTATGGAAAAGTTTAAAGAGCAGGATTGTGACTTTATAATCGGCCTTGGTGGCGGCAGTCCCCTTGATGTGGCCAAAGCGGTGTCGGTATTGGCTACTAATGATGGAAGTATCCTTGATTATGCCGGGATTGAGATGATCCCTAATAAGGGGATCCCCAAAGCCTTGATTCCCACAACTTCCGGGACCGGATCAGAGGTTACCAAAAACGCGATTATAACCGACAAGAAAGCGCAGCTGAAAAAAGGGGTAGTGAGCAGGTATTTATTGCCCGAGGTAGCGATAGTGGATTCAAAGCTTACCCTTACCCTCCCACCGGCACTAACCGCTGCTACCGGGATGGATGCTTTAACCCATGCCATTGAATCTTATACTGCTCCCAAAGCTTCGCCGCAAACAGATATTTACGCTTTAAAAGCGGTTGAATTGATCAGCTCCAACCTTAGAAAAGCAGTGGCATATGGCAGCGATCACAGGGCGAGAGAAAATATGGCCCTGGGCATTGTTTTTGCCGGGATTTCCCTGGCCAACGCCGGGGTGGGGGCTGTACATGCGATCGCTTACCCGCTGGGCGGGAAATTTGGCATGACCCACGGAGTTACCAATGCACTGCTGCTTCCGTATGTGATGAAATGTAACCTGGTCGGCGACCTGGAAAAGTTTGCCCGGATAGCTAAGTTAATGGGAGAAAATACTGAAGGAAAAACCCTGCGGGAACAGGCCAAGCTTTCCTGTAAGGCGGTGTTCGAGCTTTCTCAAGATATCGGCATCCCACAAAAACTCAGCCAGTTTGGAGTGAAAAAAGATGATGTGCCCGAATTAGCCGAAGCGGCGATGAATGTAACCAGGTTGATGGGTAACAACCCGAAAGTGTTATGCTTGGAAGAAGTTAAGGAAATCATGAGCGAAGCCCTGGATTAATATTTAGATAGCACGGCTGAACAGATACAAAAAAGCTATGATCATAAAAGCCGGCGCAGGATATAAAGCATCCATGCACCGGCTTTTAATGAATTACAATTCCTCGGCCAGAGAAGTAAGTTCCTCGGACATGTTTGTCAGCTTTTGGATCATTGCGTCTACGTCGGTTGCGTCTTCTGCATGTTTACTGCCTACTTCCCTAATGTTTTCAATGTTTTGGTTCATTACCTTTGTTGTTTCCGGTAGTTCTCCCAGTATTTCTTCGATTTGTTTTAATGAATCTACGCTGTTTTGGGCCAGTTTTTGGATTTCGTTTGCTACGACGTTAAAACCTCTACCTTGTTCACCCAGCCTGGCTGCCTCGATTGATGCGTTGAGGCCGAGGAGTTTGGTTTGTCCCGTAACTTTCTCGATCATTTTTAAGACTTCGCCTGTTTCGCTGGCTTTAGATATTGTTTTTTCTGATGCTGAGCTTAGTTCTTCCGATATTGCCAGTAGTTCTTCAGAATTTGCGGC
>PUKR01000074.1 GCA_003552365.1 Syntrophomonadaceae bacterium | reverse complement strand
TGGAAAGCCCCCTTGTAAGTTCGGCCTCCACCATTAGGAGTAATTTGTTTTATGATCCGGTTGAGATCGAGAGCACCACTTTTAGACCTTAAAGATACATCCAGGTACATTTCACCTTTTTGGTGATTTTCAATGACGGCAAAAACAGCTACAGTATTGTGATCGCTATTTTTAAGAACCATATCGGCAGTTATAGCAATGGAATCCCTGTGTCTGGCATCAACATAGCCCAGGCCATAAAAAGCCCAGTCCCGGTATAAAACTTCATTTTCCTTTGCTTTCTTATAGTAGTGAAGAGTTTCAGGGGAAGGAGGTGCACTGCTTATCCCCTGCAAGATGGAAGAATCCGCATATTTTGATAAAAACATCAGCGCCTCAAGGTCCAGAGAGGTGATATTGTTATAACGATCAGTATCGGTTTGAATTCCAAATGTCAGGGCTGTAGCCATTGAAACAATTTCATCTTCTGTAAAGCTAAGCCCCAGGTTTTTTAGAATGAGCGCCACCAGGGTACTGGTGGCCCCGGCATCTTTTCTAACCAGGGAAAAATCCGCTTCTACTGTATCCTTTGATTGACCGTGATGATCTATATGAACGGCGCAGGGAATCTTATCCCCGATACTTTCCACCCGGTTGTTTTGAAAATCAGGGACGATGTAAGCCTGGTATTTTTTTAGATTTATATCTTTATCAAAAGTAACCGGGATTTTTAACCTTTCGATAAAAGCCTGGTTTTGTGAAAGCGATAATTTTTTTTCTGCAAAAATATCCGATTCTACAGACAGCTGTTTGAGGACCAGCCTTAAAGCATAAGCCGAAGCGATAGCATCGGGATCAGGCGACCCCGGAATATAAATAACTATCGCTTTATATTTTATAACTGCTTCAACAAATTGCTCTGCTGCATTTTTCATAATTAAACTCAACCTTATACATTAAATGTACTGCTTACAATATTATACCATGTTAGTTAACCGGTCCCTGCCGGGATCATCTTAAAGCCAACGGTTCATTATCTTCCTCCCTTCATTTTCTTCAAGTCATTTACAATATTCTAAACTACCTGCTGAACAGCTTACCCTTAAGTCTGCCTTCCATGCTATAATAGGTTTCCGGGGGTGTAATAAATGCTTCTTGGGGTCGGAGTTGACCTTGTGGCCATAAGCAGGATTAAAAAAGTGTACGATAAGTTCCCTGAACGTTTTTTAAACAGGCTCTTTACAGAGCGGGAAAAAGCGCAGTTCCAGAAAAAAGGGGCTTCAATGGCTTCCCTGGCTGCCCGCTTTGCAGCCAAGGAAGCTGTGTTGAAAGCAATTAGCTGCGGGATTGGACCGGCCGCCATGCGTGAGGTCGAAATAATTGCACCCACCGGAAAGCAGCCTGAAGTTAAACTTTCGGGGATAACCGCAATTCTGGCCGAACAACAAAATATTTCCGCCGTAACCGTATCCTTAACCCACGAAAAAACCTTTGCCTGCGCAATCGCTGCCGCTTACAACCTGCAACCTTAGCGGCGGGTATAATTAAGCAGTCCCCCCGCCTTAACCACCTCGACCTGGCGCGGTGAAAGATGGTGTAAGGCTTTAATATTTTGATCGTTCCGGCGGTTTTTTACATTTATTTCCCGGCTGTTTAACTGCCGGTGCAAATCATCCATTACTAATTCATCCCCGGCTGAAATTTTTTCATAGTCGGCAGGATCGGCAAAAGTAAGGGGCAGAACTCCAAAGTTAACCAGGTTGGCGTGGTGAATCCTGGCAAAGGATTTGGCCAAAACCGCTTTAACCCCCAGGTGCATAGGGGCCAGGGCCGCATGTTCACGGCTTGATCCCTGGCCGTAGTTTTCGCCCCCTACAACCATGCCCCTGCCAAATTCCCTGGCTTTTGCCGGGAAACCCGGATCCAGGGAGGCAAAAACATATTCGCTTAAAGCTTCAATATTTGATCTGAGCGGCAGCACCTTTGAGCCGCCGGGCAGGATGTGATCGGTGGTAATATTATCTTCCACCGCTAACAAAACCTTCAGTTCCAGCTTTTCTGGCAAAGCCTCGTTAAGGGGCAAAGGTTTGATGTTGGGTCCCCTCATTATTTCGACATTACTTCCATCCCCGGGCGGTTTGATCAACATGCGGTCATCCACCACCGGCAGGTAAGCTTCAGGCAGCTGCGGGTAATCCCCCAGTTCCCGGGGATCAGTCAATACCCCGGTGAGGGCGGCAGCGGCAGCGGCCGCAGGACCGGTCAGGTAAACACCGGCATCGGCGGTCCCGCTGCGACCGGCAAAATTACGGTTAAAAGTGCGCACGGAGACTCCTCCCGACGGTGGAGCCTGCCCCATGCCGATACAGGGGCCGCAGGCCGATTCGAGAAGCCTCGCCCCCGAAGCGAGCAGGCTTTCAATAATACTTTCCCTGGCCAAAGCCATGTAAACCTGCCGCGATCCTGGGGCAACCACCAAACTGAGCCCGGGATGAATTACTTTACCCTTAAGCAGTTCAGCTACCAGGCGTAAGTCATAGTAGGAACCGTTGGTGCAACTGCCCACCGCCACCTGGTCGACTTTAAGCGGTCCAATTTCTTTTACCGGTTTGACCATATCAGGGCTATGCGGCATTGATGCCAAAGGCTCAAGTTCGTCTAAGTTGATGGTAATTTCATGATCATATTCGGCACCGGGATCAGCTTCTAGCGGCACAAACTGATCTGCCCTTTTCTGATCTTCCAAAAATCTTTTGGTAACGGCATCACTGGGGAAAAGCGAAGAAGTGGCCCCCAGTTCGGCACCCATGTTAGTAATGGTAGCCCTTTCATGCACGGAGAGGGTTCCAACTCCCGGACCGGCATATTCAATCACTTTTCCCACCCCGCCTTTTACTGAAAGCCTTCGAAGCAGCTCCAGGATAATATCCTTGGCCCCGGTCCAGGTGGGCAATTTGCCGGTTAAATTTACCTTCAGCACTTCCGGTGCTGTCAAGTAAAAGGGACCGCCGGCCATGGCTACAGCAACATCAAGACCGCCGGCGCCAATGCCCAGCATTCCCAGGCCACCGGCAGTTGGGGTGTGGCTATCAGAACCAAGCAGGGTTTTACCTGGAGCTCCGAAACGCTCCAGGTGAACCTGGTGGCAGATCCCGTTACCGGGGCGGGAAAACCAGACCCCGAACCTGGCTGCCGCCGACTGCAGGAAACGATGGTCATCGGCGTTTTCAAAGCTGTTCTGCAGGGTGTTGTGATCTACATAGCTAACCGACAGGTCGGTTTTCACCTGGTCGATTCCCAGCGCTTCCAATTGTAAGTAGGCCATGGTCCCGGTGGCATCCTGGGTCAGAGTCTGATCGATGCGGATACCAATTTCAGAACCTTTCTCCAGCCGCCCTTCCACCAGGTGCTGTTTTAAAATTTTATAAGTCATGGTTTCTGCCATTTTTCATCCCTCCCAGGATAATAAAGCAAGGCTGTATAAAAAAAAATGCTATTGCTAGGCTTAGTCGCCGCGATTGCCCGCGATGAGCAGGCACAAATCTAAAATGCACCAAGGATGAACAGACAAATTATCTTTTTTTTAACTGCTTAACCTATTTTACACTAAACACTGCATTCTTTCATAACCCTTATATTCACTAGCGGGTAAAGTTGTTTTTTAACCGTTCCCTAAAAAGATAAATGAAAACCGGGGTAAACATCACCAGCGCACAAAGAAAAAATACCGCTTCAAAGTCAAACCAGTTTAAAAGTATCCCCAGGGTGCTTGAACCGGCTACGATACCCAAATCAAACGTGGCGGTAAATGTGGCCATTCCCACTCCCCTTTCCACGATCGACATTCTGTCAGCTGCCATAGCCATCACCGAGGAATGGCCGGCACCAAACCCCAGCCCAAGAATAAACGCGCTGAGCAGAAGAAGCTGTGATGAATAAGATAAGGCAATCATCGCCAGAGCTGTGGAAGCAATAACCAGGGCGGGCAAAAAAACTTTAGGCCTGCCCAGGTGGTCGGAAAGCCGGCCCGCCGCCGGACGGGAAAACACTGCAGTTAAGGCAAATATGGTAAAAAAGTACCCCACGGCTTGAATATCCCTGGCTTCGCCTAAAAGAGGCAGAAAGGTTAAAATGCTGCCCAGGTTAAAGGTCATGAAAAATATGATCAGGGAAGGTAACAGTACGCTCCGGGAAAAAAGCGGAACTTTTTCTCCTGTTATTACTGTACCTTTTTGTTTGCTTCCTTGTTGTTCATCAAATGAAGGGTCCTTAACCAGGGAACCGCTTAAGAGGGCAAAAAGGGCGGCTACCGAGGCCATTAAAAAAAGCAGCAGGTAGTCGCCTCCTGTGCCGATCCTTAAATGTTCACCGATAAGCGGCCCGGTAGCCAGCGAAAGCGGGGGCGCCATCCCCATTAAGCCAAGCGCTTCACCCTTTCTACCTTCGGGAGCCAAATCAAGAGTAAGGGTATTGTAGGCCAGCAGAAAAGCTCCCCAGCCAAACCCCTGAACAGCGCGAAAAATAAAAACCAGCGGCAGGGACGGTAAAAAGATTAAGCCCATACCGGCAACGGCATAAAGGCCGATGCCCATAATTAAAAGCCGTTTACGCCCGCGCCGGTTGAGAGTTCGCCCCTGGAAAGGTCGCAGGACAACCGAACAAAAAGTGAAAAGCCCCATCAGCATACCTACGGCAGTTTCTCCTCCCCCGACTTCGATCACATAAAAGGGGAGAATCGGAATATAAAAATCAAGGGCAAAGAAGAGAAAAAAAACCGCACCGAACAGGGCCATAAAGTTAAAGGTAAGGATTTTCCCTCGATCCGTTTTGATCATACCTGTTTTATAAAGCGGTCCATTAAACGGTAGCCTTCATCAATATATAACCCCGTGCCGGAAGCGCTGGTTTCATCAAATTTTAACTCCCGGCCGAGATCAGGATCACCGCTGCGATAAATGGCAAAAGGAACCGGCTCCCTGGTATGAGTTCCCAGTGAAAGCGGGGTATAATGATCGGTAATCATTAAGATGCTATAGTCAAATTCACTATTTCTCAGCCCATCGATAACCGTTTTGACCACTTCCTGATCGATTGCCTCGATTGCCCTGATCTTATTTTCCGTTTCAAAGCGATGGGAACATTCATCAGGAGCTTCAACGTGTAAATAAATAAAATCCTGGCTGCTTTTAAGCGCTTGGAGCGCAGCTTCAGCTTTTCCCCTGTAATTGGTATCTAGATTACCGGTGGCACCTTCCACATTAATCAAATTGAGTCCGGCAAATAAACCAATTCCCTTAACCAAGTCAACTGCCGAAATAACTGACCCCTTAAGTCCATACTTCTCTTTAAAAGTGGGTAAAAGCGGTTTTTTGCCATTGCCCCAGATCCAGATCGAATTAGCAGGATTTAGTCCCTTTTCAACCCTTTTCAGGTTGACCGGGTGATCGGCTAAAATATTATAACTCTGTTCCATCATCAACCTCAGCCTGTCACTTTCCTTTCCGGCGGGAAGGTAACTGCTGATCGCCTGTCCGCTGATATCATGGGGCGGGGTTAATTCCCACTGATCAGGTGCCCCGTGCCAGACCATGAGGTGGCGGTAATTAAAGCCACAGTGGAAATCTATTTCTTCTGTTCCCAGTTCTTTATTTACCGCTGCCATAAGTTCTTTGGCTTCATCAGTAGTTATTTCCCCGGAACAATAATCTTTCATCATTTTAGAACCATACGGTTCATCATCTGAAAGAGTAACCAGGTTGCAGCGAAAAGAAACATCGGCAGGTTCCAGCTCCACTCCCAGGCTAACCGCCTCAAAAGGAGATCGTCCGGTATAATACTGCAATGGATCATAGCCAATTACCGAAAGGTTTGCGGTATCGCTGCCCGGAGGCAGATTACCGGGAATTGTTTTAACCACGCCCAGTTCTCCTTGAGCGGCAAGCCGGTCAAACGAAGGGGTCCTGGCATACTGCAGGGCTGTTTTATCCCCCAGTTCTTTCATGGGGTAATCAGCCATCCCATCTCCAACAATTACTATGTACTTCAAGTATTGATCACACTCCTTCACTGGTTAGCAGAGGTAAATTTTTGCAGGAACTACAAGCCGTGCCATGAAAATATACTTTTAAGCACTTTTTGTCAAGGGCGGCAGCCCGGAAGTCAAACAACAAAATAAAGATCAAGCACAAAAGGGATAGAGGATTTATCTTTAGCGGCGGCGAATTTTAAACTAAAATATAAGCAAAAACAAATTGTAAGGGGCATCATAAATGCGTTACTACAGCACAAGGGGCAAGACGGATTATACCGGCGCCAAAAATGCAATTATTAAAGGATTGGCTCCGGACGGAGGCTTATTTGTTCCGGCTGAGCCGTTAACTCCTTATGCGCCGGAATACCTGCCCGCAGGTAATTACCGGGAAATTGCAGCTGCAGTTTTCGAGCCCTTCCTGGACGATTACCCTGAAGCAGTAATAGAACAAGCGGTTCAATCAGCTTACAGCGTGGAAAGCTTTGATCACCCGGATATTACTCCACTGGCAAAATTGTCGGACCGTACCCATATCCTGGAACTTTTTCACGGTCCCACCTGTGCTTTCAAGGATATTGCTTTACAAATTTTACCCCACCTTTTGAATGCTGCGGTTAAAACAACCAGCGAGGCTTCAGAAATAGTAATTTTAACAGCTACTTCAGGTGATACGGGGAAATCAGCCCTTGAGGGTTTTCGCGACGTTCCCGGAGTAAAAATTATTGTTTACTTCCCGGAAAAAGGGGTCAGCGAAATTCAAAAACTGCAAATGACCACCCAGGAAGGGTCAAATGTAGGCGTGTTTGCCGTTGAAGGTAATTTCGATGACACCCAGAGAGGGGTCAAACAAATTTTTAACGACCAGGAATTTTCCTCTGAATTACAGGATCTGGGTTACCGGTTATCCTCGGCCAATTCAATTAACTGGGGTCGTCTTTTACCACAAATATCTTATTACTTTTTCGCTTACAGGCAGCTGATTAACCGGGGAGTCGTCCAGGCCGGAGATAAAATTAACTTTGTGGTCCCCACCGGTAATTTTGGCAACATCCTGGCCGGTTATTATGCCAGGTGCCTGGGACTGCCGGTAAACCGTTTATTATGCGCCGCCAACCGCAACAATGTTCTCACGGATTTCATCAACCGGGGCACTTATGATCGCCGCAGGCCTTTTTACAGGAGCCACTCCCCTTCCATGGATATCCTTGTCTCGAGCAATCTTGAACGGCTCCTGTTCGAGTTAACCGGCCATGATAAAGAAAAGGTGTTAACATGGATGAAGCAACTCACAGATACAGGGAGCTATAAAGTAGATCAAGGTACCCTTGAAAAAATACAGGAACTGTTCTGGTCGGATTATGCAAACGACGATGAAACCCTGCAGGCAATTGCAGACACTTACCGTAATGAAAATTATTTAATCGATCCCCACACCGGGGTTGGAAAATGCGTACTTGACAGATACCGTAAAAAGGAAGCCGATCAAACCGTCTCGGTTTTACTTTCCACGGCCAGCCCTTATAAATTTGCCGGCAGCACTATTCAAGCCCTGTTTAATAAAGAAGTGATCGAAAATTTAAGCGAATTTGAGATGATCAAGGTTTTACACCGGGAAACGGGGATCAAGGTCCCGGCAAACCTGGCAACCCTTGAAAAAAAACCGGTTAAGCACAAGCAGGTGATTAAGCCTTTCCAAATGCCTGAACATCTAAAAAAATACTTGCATAAGCTTTAAATCAAAACGGTATTTGCAAATATGAAACAGATTTTACTGCTCAGCCATGCTGCGTTTTGGTCGGGAGACATTGCAGGTAAAGCGGTTGCAATAATCAGCGAGGCAAAGGATGTAGCCGGCCGGCCTATACGGTGGCAGGACGCCGAAGCCTGAACTGTAGATGGCGAATGCTAAAATTTAACAAAAGTGAATGCATGCAGCAGAGTCGCAGCCATTGCCAGCTATAAGCCGTCATTAGATCAAAATACGGCACGGATGTGCGGATAAAAACAGATTAAACATAAGCTATGATTTGACTGCCTGTTTAAATTTTTGCTACCATTAGTTTACCTTTAATCAAGGAGGTTCATTTTATGGAGAGCTTGAAAATACCCGTAGAAAATTTAAGGTTAGAATACAGCCCGGAACAATTTGCCACCGAAAGTGTCCTCGATCAAAACGGAAACAGTGAAAGCATCGTGGGGCAGGACCGGGCCCTGCACGCACTGGAGTTTGGATTAAATATAAAAAGCCCGGGGTTTAATATATATGCCGCCGGCATGCCCGGTACCGGCAAGGAGACAGCGGTTAAAAATTTCGTCGATCAAATCGCAAAAGAAGCTCCAACCCCATCTGATTTATGTTATGTAAATAATTTTAAATCCCCCTTCCAGCCTCGCAACCTGGTCCTCCCGGCAGGCCAGGGAAGTGTCCTCGAGAAGGATGTCAGGAACCTGGTAGAAACTGCCCGCCAGGAGATACCGCGCGCTTTTGAAAGCGATGATTACATCAGCCAGAGAGAAAACCTGGCAAACCAGTATAACGAAAAAAAACAGAAAATGTTTAATGAGCTAAACCAAAAAGCCTCGGAAAGCGGGTTTATTATCCAGAGCACTTCCAGCGGGTTTGTACTGCTGCCCCAGAAAGACGGCAAACCTTTACAGGATCAAGACTTAAACGAATTATCTGAAGAAGAACGGGAAGATATTTTTGAGAAAAAGCGAAAGCTCGAAGAAGAACTTAAAAGCACTGTTCGGGAAATTAGAAATATTGATAAACAGCTGGCCGATGAAGTTAAAGAGCTGGACCGCAAGGTAGCATTATTCGCCGTAGAACATCTTTTCCAGGACCTCCTGGATAAATTTAAGGATATTCCGAAGGTGATCGGCTTCCTTAAAGAAATGCAGGAAGACATGATGGAAAACATTAACCTGTTCAGGCAGCAGGGACAGCAACAGCAACAACCTTTTCCTTTTCCCATCCCCGGTGACCAGGAATCCGGGTTTAAAAAATACCAGGTTAATGTAATCGTAGATAACTCTGAACTTCAAGGGGCCCCGGTGGTTTTAGAACTTAATCCCACCTATAATAATATTTTTGGCCGGATCGAAAAAGAAACCCAGTTTGGGGGGCTGGTGACGGATTTCAGCATGATTCGCGGAGGCTCCCTGCACAAGGCCAACGGTGGATTTTTTGTGGTAAAAATTGATGAATTGCTAAAAAATCCTTTTACCTGGGAAAGCTTAAAACGGGTAATTAAGAGTAACCAGCTGGAGATTGAAGAACCCGGTGAAAAATTGGGCCTGGTAGCTAGCAAAACCCTTCGCCCGGAACCTGTAGATCTTGATATTAAAATCGTGATCATCGGGCCACCGATTTTTTACCACCTGCTTTACAACCTGGACCTGGACTTTAGAGAACTTTTCAAAGTAAAAGCAGACTTTGATACCACCATGGTGCGCAACAAGGAAAACGTCCAGAGTTACTATTCTTTTGCCAATTCTTTTTGCCAAAAAGAAAACTTAAAACACCTGGATAACAGCGCCATAGCAAAAATTGTTGAGCACGGCTCCAGGCTGGCCGAAGACCAGAATAAACTATCGACCCGTTTTTCTGAAATTGCCGATATTGTAAGGGAAGCCTGCTTTTATGCCGTATCCGACTCAGAAGACTATGTGCGGGATGAACATATTAACAAAGCAATCGAATCGAAAATTTACCGCTCAAACCTGGTCCAGGAAAAACTGCAAGAGATGATGGAAAGAAATTTCCTGCTTATCGATACCGGGGATAAGAAGGTAGGCCAAATTAACGGCCTTTCAGTAATGCAAATGGGTGAGTATTCTTTTGGCAAGCCGACCAGGATCACGTGCAGCCTTGGCATGGGACGGGGTGGCATAATTGATATAGAAAGAGAAGCGCAGCTGGGCGGACGCCTGCATACTAAAGGAGTAATGATCTTAAGTGGATATCTTTCATCAATGTATGCGAAAGAAATTCCTTTAACCTTATCAGCCAGGCTTGTCTTTGAGCAAAGCTATTCCGAAATTGAAGGAGACAGCGCCTCCAGTACTGAGCTGTATACATTATTGTCATCCCTGGCAGAGGTCCCCTTGAAACAAAACCTGGCCGTAACCGGCTCTGTTAACCAGATGGGAGAGGTCCAGGCCATCGGGGGTGTAAATGAAAAAATTGAAGGTTTTTATGAACTATGCAAGGCCCGCGGTTTAACCGGTGACCAGGGAGTAATTATTCCCAAGAGCAATGAACCAAACCTGATGTTAAAAGAGGAAGTAGTTGACGCGGTTCGCCGGGGAGACTTTCACGTTTACGCCGTAAGCACCGTTGAAGAGGGCGTTGAGCTTTTAACGGGTCACAAGGCAGGCAGGAGACAAGAAGACGGCACCTTCGAAGAAGATACCATTAACCATAAAGTAGAAGCGGCTCTTCGTTCCTATGCCCAGCGAATGAAAAACTTTGGCAGGCCAGCCGAGGAAGGTAAAGATGAGGATAAGCCGGAAGAATAGCGGCTAATAAAAACAGCCAAACCTGTACAAGGTAAATGTTGGTTGCTAAATTTGAACTGATAAAAATGTGACAGCACCAGCGGATATCGAATACTAATCACCAGGTATTCGTGGTGGCAAATTTCAAACGCCTGTGATTAATAATCGTTACTGTAAGGCTGAGCAGATAATAATCTATAATTCTTGGGGCGCTTAAGGTTAAGATGTCAGCAAAAATAAACAATCAAGAAACGCCCCTTATAGCCAAACTTCTCCAACTGCCGTGATTTCTACCTTGCTGTGCGATAAAGTCGCTTCTTTTATCCGGCCGTTTTCAACTTTCATTTCCAGTTCCGTAACCTCCGGACCACCCAGTTCGATGCTTCCACCGCATTCAATCTTTAGAGTTATATCTTTCAGGCCCTTTTCCGCCGCGGGTAGTTCCTGCCAGGCCAATGCCGCAAGTCCTAAAGCTACAGTGCCGGTTCCGCAGGATGGTTCGAAATAATCCACCTTTACACAGTGGGGGTAAACCACCCTTAGATCCATGCCGTGTTCAGGGTTCCAATCGTAAAGAACAACATTATATTCATCTTCCCCGGTTTCTGCTATAAACTGGTTCTGAATAGCGTCTATTTTTTCCCTTGTCCGTTGGTCCCATTTTATAAAGTCAGCCCATGGATAAGCCTTTTTAAAGCGATCGGCATTAATTGCTAAAAACTTGCCCGCCTGCATTACCTCGAGATCTTCATGCTTTAATTTACCGATTCCTTTTTCATAGCTTTCCCGGAGAAAACTCTTCATATCAGTTTTAACACGTTGAGCTTTATTATCCCTGGTTTCAATTTCTAAGGGCACTGTCCCGCCTTCGGTATGCAGGAGCACTTTAGTAAGCGGCTCTTTCTTCTCCACTCCTAAAGCTTCCCCAAGTCCGGTCTCAACCAGGGCGGCTCCAAGCACCTGGGTAAATCCGCCGCAGGCACTGATAAAACATTCCGAAGTCGGTTCGGCAATTTTTGCTTCCACTTCCGAAGGCCCGCCTGCCCGGTAAAGAATTCCCACCTCATGAGCATAAAGGTAGTTGGGTTTAAGCAGTTTAATCCCGGCTTCCAATTCACTGCCCCCGGGAATCTGTTCCCCCTTAACCAGGACAATCAAGTTGCCCCCCATGTGCCCGCGTACAAAATCCAGCTTCATAGTTTGATCCCTCTCCTGAATGTTTTGGAGTGAAACTCACTCCTTTAGATGAAACAGGTTTCAGTAACACCTTCCCATTTTACGTACTTCGTTCATCCGGGTTTCCAGGCAGGGGCAAATGTTTTCCGGAATATGGTCAAACTTGCAGGGGCAATAAAAGTCCCCGAACATCCTGTGCTTTTCAACCAACCCTTCCAATACAAGCTCTTTATCTTCATTAAAAGTATAGCCGCGCAATCGGGCATAACTTTCAGCCCTCCGGTAAATTTCGGTTTCCGGGTCCTGTTCCAGGCGCGATGCTTTAACCTCCGGCTCAATTGCTGTTATTTCCAGTTCGGCACCGCAAACTGTGCATACCACTACCTGGCCGGGACTAACTTCGTCCCTGTGAAGGAAAGCAGTCCGGCACACTTCGCAGTATATTTTATTTTTCACTCTCAAGCGCCCCTTCAATTTCTTCCTGCTTGAAACCCTGGATAACCTGGTCGTTAATTACCGTCACCGGAAAAGACCTTTTACCGGTAAGTTCCTCTACTTCTTTGAGAGCTTTTTGCTGTTCTTCACCCTGGGCTAAATCAATATCTACTACATCATAATTTACTCCCTGGTCATCAAGCAGCTTCTTGACCTTTTTACACCAGGGACAGGTACTCAAAGCATAAACTTTAACCATAAAATTACACTCCCCTTTCAAGTTTTATTATTCTACAGAAAAAACACTCCCCGGCAAATTAACAAACCGGGCCGATGAAATTACATCGAGTTCTTTTACTTTATTTAAAGTCTCCTTGCTCATTTCCTCGTCAACCTGCAGGACCATCATCGCTTCACCACCGGCGCTTTGCCTGCCCAGCTGCATAGAAGCAATGTTGACATTTTCATCACCCAGAAGGGTCCCGATTTTGCCAACCACACCGGGTTGATCGTGGTGGGTGGTCACCAACATGTAACTGGCCGGAATAATTTCAATCCGGTAATCATCCACCCTGACCAGCCTCATGTCGCTGTTAAG
>PUKR01000212.1 GCA_003552365.1 Syntrophomonadaceae bacterium | reverse complement strand
TAAGGATTTCCTACACCAAAAACAACCTGCCGGCAGGTGCTTCTTAAATCACAACCTGAGCAATCAAGACAAATTTTCCTTAACCGGTCAAGCTGCAATCCAGCATCCTGCTCTTCTGCCGAAGCTGTTTGATCGTTAATCAATTCAAAAAGCGATTGTTGACGTTCATCCATGGCTAACACCTGAAATGTGCTCTCAAAAATAATTAATAATTAGAATATTCAACGCGCATGCCCGGTGATCCTTCCTGCTCAAAATATGTTCACTGTTTATAAGGCAAGGAAATAACCTTTATATTCCTTCTTAATTATTCCGGAGGCGTAACCATTAATGAGCGGCGGCGTTGAAACCTGGTTTCGGCAAGCTCCAGCAAACGGCGGACAACTTGTTCATACTTAACCCCGCTTGCTTCCCAAAGCTTGGGATACATGCTAATACTGGTAAAACCGGGAATGGTATTTATTTCGATAACTTTGACCAAACCGGCACCTGGATTAACAAAAAAGTCAACCCTGGCTAAACCGCTTGCTTCAACTGCTTTAAAAGCTTTAATAGAATATTCCTTGATGATATTTTCCAGACGTTCTCCCAGTTCCACCGGAATCACTAATTCGGAGCGATCATCAATATATTTGGCCCGGTAATCGTAAAATTCATTACAGGGAACCACTTCTCCAGGCCGGGATGCTTCGGGTTCTATGTCACCCAAAACACTGCATTCTATTTCCCGACCTTCAAGAAACTCTTCAACAATCACTTTATCGTCATAAAGCAATGCTTCTTCGATGGCAGTAGAAAAATCTTCCGATGCTCTTACCTTGGTAATCCCTACGCTTGAACCAAGGTTAGCCGGTTTGACAAAGCAGGGAAACCCCAATTTGCTTATCACCTGGTTTTTCCAGTAATCCTCGCGGTTATTCCACTGCCAGCGATAAAAATATAGATAAGGAGCCACCGGCAAGCCGTGTTCTCTAAAGAGCACTTTCATAAACACTTTATCCATAGCGACACTTGAAGCCAGAACCCCTGAACCGACATATGGGATCCCCGCCATTTCTAATAATCCCTGCACTGTCCCATCTTCTCCGTAAGTGCCATGCAAAACCGGGAATGCCAGATCAATTGACTGGAAGTGCCATTCAGTGGGAGATTGATCGGATTGCACCAGTAAACCAGGATTATTCGGATCGGTTAATAAGACCGTGCGGTATGCTTCTCCGGGAAGCCGGTTTTCCCAAAGCGAAAGCCAGGCATCGGGACCGGTGATCCATGTTCCCTCCCTGGTTATTCCCACCGGAATGATTTCATAATCTTCACGGTCTATAGCCTCCATAATCGAGGCCGAAGAGCGAAGCGATACTACATGCTCACCGGAACGCCCGCCAAAGATTACTGCTACTTTCTTTTGGTTCATAAACTGTTCATCTCCACTAAAGAACAGGTTAAAATTCACTTATTTTTAACATGATTATATCATAAAAAGCAAATATTGCAGCCTGAGAAGAATTGTTGCAAAAAACCGGTAAAAATTATAAAGTTACATTAAGCCGGGTTTGCAATAAAGAAACCGGTAGAAGGAGTGGCCCACCAATTATAAAAACACCAACGGTTATGCTTGGCGCTAACTTTTATACTGCCCTGGGCGCAATTCGCACCCTGGGACGCCGCGGGGTTCCGGTTTACGCACTTGATTATTATTTTCCTGCTGCTTACGCCCTGTCTTCTAAGTATGTAACCAAAAAAATCCTTTGCCCGAATATAAACCAGGATGAAAAAGAGCTGGCTGATTTTTTAATCGAACTGGGCAAAACCTTCTGCGAAAAACCTGTCTTAATGGCTACGGCAGACAGTTATGCCTTGTTGATCTCGCGCTATGCCGATCAACTGTCCCCTTATTATCTTTTCCCTGACAACCAGCCGGGATTGCTGGAAAAAATCATTGATAAAAAGGGCCTGGCCCTGTTGGCCCGGGAACACAATGTGTTAATACCGGCTACTTATATAGTTGACCAATCTTCCAATCTTGGTAATATTGCCCGGGAAATAAATTACCCCTGTATAGTCAAACCGGCCCTATCGCATCAGTTTGTCCGTATTTTCCGTGAAAAATGCCTCTTTGTTAACGATCAGGAAGGCCTGTTAAGGACCCTGGAAACTGCTCGCGCAAGCGGTTTAGAAGTAATGGTGCAGGATATTATTCCCGGCTTCGATGATCAAATGTATGTTTTTGATTTTTACGTAAATAGAAGCGGCAGGGTTACCCACACCTTGAGCGCACAAAAACTACGCCAGTTCCCGATTAACTTTGGCTCCTCTACCCTGACCCACCACCTGCACGAGCAAGATTTAATTGACCTGGGCACTTCCTACATAACAAAACTGGGTTACCGCGGTTACGGGGAGATAGAATTTAAAAAACATCCTGAAACCGGGCGCTATTACTTAATTGAGATCAATGCCCGCTTGAGCACTTTGAATGTGCTTTTTGATCACTGCGGGTTGGAATTTACTTATGTCATGTATCGTGACTTAATTGGCGAACCCTTGCCCGATTATCACCTTACAGGCGACCAGCCCTGGGCTTTCTGGCACTTCTATGAAGACTTAATCAGCACTACTGCTTACCTGAAAAAAAGACAGTTGACATTCAAGCAAATTATAACCCCGCTGCTCTCTCACCACAGAGCTCATGCAATCTGGGCCAAAGATGATATAAAACCCTTATTTTCATTTGCAAAATTGATCGCGGGCAAAGTTTTGGGTAAACTTCTCAGGACCATTGGCTTAGCAGGCAAAAGTAAAGGAACAGCCAATTAATGCCGTTCCTTTACCCGGTGTTTTTTGTCAACAGTTACATCCTGTATTTTAAATCTCTTTCTTGATCTATTCAAAACCAAACTGCTCTGGCCCGTTTACTCTTCCTCTTCTTTTTCGGCCTTTGCTTCCTCGATAATTTGTTCCGCTACGTTTTGCGGCACTTCTTCATAATGGGAGAATTTAGCAGTAAAAAAGCCCCTGCCCTGGGTCATTGAACGCAGATCAATTGAATACTTAAACATCTCTGCCATGGGAACCTGGGCCTTGATTTTTTGCTGGTCACCCTCTGGTTCCATCCCCTGAATTTTACCGCGCTTGCTGTTCAAATCTCCCATGATATCGCCCATAAATTCTTCGGGCACGATTACTTCCACATCCATGATCGGTTCCAGCAGCACCGCGTCTGCCTGTTCCATCCCTTTCCGGAAAGCCTGCGCCCCGGCTACTTTAAAAGCCATTTCGGAGGAGTCCACCGTATGGTAGGAGCCGTCGACCAGCCTGACAAACACGTCTACTACCGGATACCCGGCTACCACTCCTTCCTCCATAGCTTCCTGGATTCCTTTTTCTACAGCAGGGACGTACTGTTTTGGAACTGCTCCGCCAAAAATTTTATTTTCAAAAACCAGCCCTTGATCCTGCTCGGAGGGTTCCATCTCAATATAGACATGCCCAAATTGGCCGCGACCACCGGACTGCTTTTTGTGCTTACCTTCCACCCTGGTCTGTCCCTTGATTGTTTCCTTGTAGGGAACCTTCGGTGTGGATAAATCAACATCCACCCCAAACTTTTGGGCGAGCCGACTAACAATAATATCAAGGTGGAGTTCTCCCATACCTGAGATTATAGTTTCCTTAGTTTCCACATTTCTTTCCATCCTGAAGGTGGGATCCTCTTCAAGAAAGCGAGAAAGCCCGCTGCCGACCTTATCTTCATCACCCTTGGTTTTCGGCTCAACTGAAAAAGAAATCACCGGTTCCGGGAACTGTAAATCCGGGAATTGAACCGGGTTCTCCTTGTCGCTTAAGGTATCTCCGGTAACCGTTTTCTGCAGTTTTGCCACACAGGCAATATCACCGGTAACAACTTCTTCCAGGGGAATCTGGTTTTTACCGCGCATGCTGAAAACCTGCCCAAAACGTTCAGAAATATCCTGGGTAGAATTATAGACCGGGCTGTCAGGCTTTACTGTACCGGAGTAAACTCTAAAATAATTAATCCTACCCACATAAGGGTCGGCCATAGTTTTAAATACAAAAGCAGACAGCGGTTCATCCGGTCTCAGTTTTCGGGTAACCTCTTCTTCAGTGCCGGGTTTATAGCCTTTGATTTCTTCCCGGTCCAGGGGGTTGGGGAGGTAGAGTTTTATTAAGTCAAGCAAGGGTTGGCTCCCGAAATTTCTGGTCGCCGCACAGCAAAGCACAGGAATTATTTTTCCATTCAATACTCCTTCGCGCAACCCCTTATTAATCTCATCATCACTTAGTTCTTCGCCTTCCAGGTACTTTTCCAATAATTCATCGTCGGCTTCGGCAATTGCTTCGACCAGCATTTCCCTTTGCTCCTGGGCTTGTGAAATTAAATCACCGGGCATTTCCTGCTCGGTCATTTCCATGCCGTCCTCGGAAAAAATCAGTGCTTTTTGTTGGAGCAGATCAATTACGCCTTTAAAATCTGCTTCCTGGCCAACCGGCATCTGCAGCGGGGCAACACTGGGACCAAATTTCGTCCGGAGCTGTTCCAGGGTTCCGTCGAAGTCTGCATTTTCACGCTCCAGTTTATTGATCACTACCAGGCGGGGCAGATTGAAGTCATCGGCATATCCCCATACTTTTTCTGTCCCCACTTCGACCCCTGAAGCAGCGCAAACAACGGCGATAACGCTGTCTGCAACCCTTAAAGCACCCAGCACATCGCCAATAAAATCAAAATACCCGGGGGTGTCGAGCAGGTTTATTTTGACCCCGCTCCACTCCAAAGGGGCCAAACTGGTATTGATGGTAACCTGTTTTTTAATTTCATCGGGGGCATAATCGGTTGTGGTGTTTCCCGATTCGATTTTGCCCAAACGGTTAGTTGTTCCGGACGTGTAAAGCAGTGCTTCGGTAAGGGAAGTTTTGCCGGCACCGCCATGGGAAATTAATGCTACGTTGCGAATATCTTCGCTGGCATATTTTTTCATACCTAGCCCTCCTCTAATATCACCGGTCTTCGTCCTTAACCGGTTCTATTGAATATACTTGTATTATTGCTGAATATACCCTATCATTATCGCAAAAAAATTGCAATCTGAAAAGGCTTGGTTGCGAAATTTAACCTTTAATGCGGTTTTTAACGTAGCCAACCAGTCCTCCCAAATTGATAATTTCCTGCATGAAAGGAGGAAACGGAGCAGCTTTATAAATGTCGCCGGTTTCAAGGTGGGTAATTATTCCTTCCTCGAAATCTACTTGAAGCCTGTCCTGACCAGGCTGAAGATGGGACAGGTCATCGGAACATTCAAGAATAGGCAATCCTATATTAATGGCATTACGGTAAAAAATCCGGGCAAAACTGCGGGCGATCACACAGGAAACGCCGGCTCCTTTTATCGCCAGGGGGGCATGCTCCCTTGAACTGCCACAGCCAAAATTTTGACCACCGATTAATATATCACCTTTTTCAACCAGGCCTGGAAAGTCAGGCCTGATATCTTCCATTAAGTGTTCGGCAAGCTTCACGGGATCGGAAGTGCTTAAGTAACGCGCGGCAATAATTGCATCCGTATCGATATTATCCCCAAACGACCATACTTTTCCCTCAAGTTTCATTATTTTACCTCCTCAGGATGGACAATTTCCCCGGCAACGGCTGAAGCAGCCGCCACTGCCGGTCCGCACAAGTATACTTCACTTTCAGGGTGTCCCATACGCCCGACAAAATTACGGTTGGTAGTAGCCAGCGCTTTTTCGCCCCGGGCTAAAATCCCCATGTGCCCTCCGAGACAGGGGCCGCATGTAGGAGTACTCACGGCTGCTTCGGCATCGATAAAGGCGGCCAACACCCCTTCTTCCAGGGCTTGCCGGTATATAAGCTGGGTAGCGGGAATTACCAGGAGCCTTACCCCCGGATGGACTTTTTTACCCTTTATCACGGAAGCGGCCGCCCGTAAATCTTCAATCCGTCCGTTGGTGCAGGAACCGATAACTACTTGATCTATAGTGGTTCCTGCTGCTGCCGATACGGGGTAAACATTATCCGGTGATGGCGGAAAAGCAATTTGCGGCTCCAGGCTGGAAACATCAAACTGATAAACCTTTTCGTAATAAGCATCTTCATCACTGTAAACAGATGTGTAATCATTTTTTACCCGTCCATCCAGGTATTGAAAGGTTGTTTGATCGGGTTGAACATACCCACATTTTCCCCCGGCCTCAACAGCCATATTAGCCATGGTCAAACGTCCGTCCATAGAAAGTTTATCTATTGCCTCCCCGGTAAATTCCATTGCCCGGTAGCGGGCTCCTTCAACTCCAATTTGCCCGATCGTATACAAAATCAGGTCTTTTCCACTTACAAAAGGCGGAATGGTTCCACTGTATTCAAACCGGATTGTCGCAGGCACCTTAAACCATGCTTCCCCAATAGCTATGGCCGCAGCCAGATCGGTACTGCCCACCCCCGTAGAAAAAGCACCCAGTGCACCGTAAGTACAGGTATGCGAATCCGCGCCGATTATGATCATGCCTGGATGAATTAAACCCTGTTCAGGTAAAAGGGCATGTTCCACGCCCATCCTGCCTATTTCATAATAATGTTTTATATTATATTTTTTAGCAAAATCGCGGACATCCCGGGCCTGTTCCGCCGAAGCAATATCTTTATTGGGAGTAAAATGATCCGGGACCAGCACTATTTTATCCCGATCAAACACCTCGTCAAGCCCGAAACGTTCAAATTCTTTAATAGCAACCGGGGCGGTTATATCGTTGCCCAGGGCTAAGTCAACCCTGGCATTTATAAGTTCTCCGGGGTTTACTTTGCTTTTGCCAGAATTGGCCGCCAGTATCTTTTCCACCATTGTAGAACCACCATTATTCATTTCTACTAACCCTCCCTAGTAATCGCTGCTCCACGCAGCAGGGCAACTTTGCCGGTCCGGGCTATTTCCCTGATCCCGTAATGCTGCAAGAGTAGTTTAATCGCTTCCAGTTTTTCTTCGTCACCGGTTACTTCTATGACCATTGATTCAGGAGAAACATCGACAACCTTACCACGAAAAGTTTCCACTATTTGTTGGATATCGCTGCGATAACCCACCTCCGCATTAACTTTAATCAAAAGAAGTTCGCGCATAACCGAGGATTCCTTTGACAAATTGCTTACTTTAATAACATTAATCAACTTATGGAGCTGCTTGATCACCTGTTCCACCAGTTTTTCACTGCCTTCAACCGTGATTGTCATTCGGGATATGCCCGGTGCCACGGTTTCACCCACCGCAATATTATCAATATTAAACCCCCTGCGGCTAAAAAGGCCGGCAACCCTGGAAAGTACCCCGGGCTTATTTTCCACTAAGATCGCCAACACATGCTTCATGATCGCGCACCTCCAAAAATAATCTCGTTGATCGGACAATTAGGCGCAACCATGGGATAAACATTTTCTTCCGGGTCAACTATAAAATCAATAATAACGGGCCCTTTTTCTGAAAGAGCCTCTTCGATAACCGAAGAAACATTATTTTCACCTGCAGCACGCAGACCTTTAGCGCCGTAGGCTTCAGCAACTTTAACAAAATCTGGATTTCCTTCAAGCGCTGTATGAGCGTAACGTTTGTTGTAAAAAATATCCTGCCACTGGCGGACCATCCCCAGGTAGCCATTATTAACTACCGCAATTATAAGATCTAGTTGATTGTTAACCGCTGTTGCCAGTTCCTGTATATTCATTTGAAAGCTGCCATCGCCGGTTATACAGATAACCGTTTCATCCGGGCAGGCCAGTTTGGCTCCTATTGCTGCAGGGAACCCGTATCCCATGGTTCCCAAGCCACCCGATGTAATAAACTTATAAGGCCTTTTGATATTAAAATGCTGCGCTGTCCACATCTGGTGCTGCCCGACATCGGTTGCAACAATTGTATTTTCCGGGCTCAAGCGGCTGAGTTCCTTGATCACGAACTGCGGTTTAATCGGCCTACCCGCTCCATTTGATCCGCAAAGGGTAGGATAGTTTTTCTGCCAACCTTTAATCTGCTGGAGCCATTCTGCAGTATCGCCAGGCTGGACGTTTTTTAGCAGGGCTTCGAGGACAGTTTTGACATCACCGACAATTGGCACATCAATATTAACGTTCTTGCCAATTTCCGCCGGATCAATATCAATATGAATAACCCTGGCATTGTTGGCAAATTCCTCGATTTTACCGGTTACCCGGTCATCAAATCGAACTCCGGCAGCAATGATTAAATCGGCTTGAGTTAAAGCATAGTTGGCTGTAATAGTGCCGTGCATTCCCGGCATGCCCAGGTAAAGCTCATTGTCTCCCGGAAAGGCTCCCAGCCCCATCAAGGTAAGAATGACCGGGACCCTTGCTTTTTCTGCAAAATCTTGTAAGGCAGGCGAGGCTCCGGACCTGAGTAATCCGCCTCCGCCAAACAGGACCGGTCGTTTTGCCTCCTTGATTGCTTTAACTGCCCGGCTTATTTGACCGGCATGCCCTTCATAGGTCGGATTATAACCGGGGATTTTTCGGTTTCGGTTGTAAACAAATTCCGCTTCCCGGTCAAAAATATCTTTTGGAATATCAATTAAAACCGGGCCCCTGCGGCCGGTCGAAGCGAGAAAAAATGCTTCAGAAAGTATATTAGGCAAATCCGAAACTTCCTTGACCAGGTAATTATGTTTGGTTATCGGCATGGTAATGCCGGTTATATCTGCTTCTTGAAAAGCATCTGTCCCGATGGAGCTACAGGGAACCTGGCCGGTAATTATGACAAGGGGTACAGAATCCATGTAAGCATTGGCAATCCCGGTAACCAGGTTGGTTGCCCCGGGACCGGAAGTGGCAAAAACAACCCCCGGCTTTCCGGTGACCCGTGCATAACCGTCTGCAGCATGGACCGCCGCTTGTTCATGGCGCACCAGGACATGTTTGAGCGTAGAGTCATAAAGTTTATTATAAAGGGGTATCACTGCCCCACCGGGGTAGCCAAATACCATATCTACATTCTCTTTTTCCAGCGCTTTGATAATCATTGTTGCCCCACTGGCTGCAGAAGATATCTGGCGGTGCTCACATTCCAGGTAGCCTTTATTATTGATTTCCGGTTTGCGCAATTTTATACTCCTTTTTATTAGTCATATTCAGGATTAGGACGCCCCGAGCAGCGGGACTCCTTCGTGCTGGGTCAATTCTCTAAACCTATCCATCAGGCGGCGGGTAACCGGCCCCGGTTTTCCACCACCGATTAAGCGGGTATCGGCTTCAGTTACCGGGATGACCTCTGCAGCCGTTCCGGTCAGGAAACATTCATCGGCCACGTAAAGATCATGGCGTGTAAAAGGTGTTTCTACTACCGGGATCCCTTCCTGCCCGGCTAATTCCATGATCGCTTCCCTGGTAATTCCTTCCAAAATTCCCAGGTACGGTGGAGGGGTCATTAATTTACCTTTCCGGTAAATAAAAATATTGTCTCCCGAACCCTCACATATATAACCCTGGGCTGTCATCATCACCGCTTCCAGGACACCGGCCCGGTTCGCTTCAATTTTTACAAGTACATTATTAAGATAATTAAGCGACTTAATCTTGGGATCAATCGCATCCGCCGCATTGCGGCGGGTTGCCACCGTAACGACACTTAAGCCCTCGTCATACAATTCTTTGGGAAATAGCGTGATTTTGTCTGCAATAATACACACCTGGGCAGCGCTGCATTTTTGGGGATCCAGCCCCAGGTCACCGATGCCGCGTGATACAACTATCCGGATGTAAGCATCCCTGAGGTTATTGGCATTGACCGTATCAACAACGGCCTTAACCATGGTCTGCGGGTCATACTGGATGGGAAGCATAATAGAGTGGGCTGACTCGAAAAGACGGTTGATATGTTCTTCAAGCCTGAACACCCTGCCATTATAAGCCCTGATCCCTTCAAACACACCATCACCATACAAATAACCGTGATCAAATACAGAAACCACCGCTTCCTTCTCTGGAACCATCCGACCGTTCATAAAAATAATCCGACTCATCTGCATCACCTCTTGTGTAATATAGTTAAAAAACAAAAAATCCCCTCGCCCAAAGGGGCGAAGGGATTTCCTCCGCGGTACCACCCTTCTAAATAACCTTTAGCAATATAAAAATCGCTAAAGGCCATAGAACTCGGTGATTGTGGTAACGGTATCAACCCGGTCCGGCTTACTACTACTTCAACCGGACAGCTCCAGACCGATGTTCAACAGTTTCCAATACCGGTTCGCAGCTACACCCGGCTCTCTGTAAAAGGGATTACTGTTTACTCCTGTCCTTCCCAGCCTGTAAAGAAAAATATTGCTTATAATTATAGCCCTCTAATCAAGGGATGTCAACAATAAATTTTTTTTTACATAACCGGGTAGACAATGTTTCCGGAATCATGCCAAATTAAAGTTTCATCGATACTGTAAAGCGCTTCGAATTTAAGTTTTTGGCCGTTACTATCGCTATTCTTCTTTTCTTTGACTTCATTTACGGCCCTGCCGTTGACACAGCTGCTGTTTAACTCCAGGGGTGGCAATTCCCCTTTTCTTCGCTTAAAAAAGTCGAGAGCCACGTTGGGGAAGATAATATAGGAAAGCAAATCTTCTTCCTGCTCAATGTAGCCTGCTATTTCTCCCCTGGCCTTTTCAAGTTGAGGCTCCAAAAGGTCCGCCGGCCGGCCAGTAATCGGTTTTTCCTCTTTAAGTACTTTACTGATCAAATCGGCATTCATCTCTCCCGGCGGTTTTCCGTAAAGACCGCGCAGGTAATTTTTTACTTCGGTCAAAACCATTTTATAACGCTCTCCGGTAAGCACATTTGCCACCGCCTGGGTTCCGACAATCTGGCTGCTGGGAGTAACCAGTGGCGGATAACCGAGATCGGCCCTGACTCTTGGCACTTCCTTGAGAACATCATCGAGGAGGTGGGTCGCTTTTTGCTGCGCCAGCTGCGAAGACAGGTTGGAAATCATCCCGCCGGGGATCTGGTAGCTTAAAACATTGGTATCAACGCCCATCACGTTGCGCGGAATTTCATAGCCGCAGCTAACCTCCTTAAAGTGAGCACTGACCTGAGAGAGGAGATGCAGATCAAGCCCGGTATCATAATCAGTCCCCTGGAAGGCTGCTACCATGCTGTCGGTGGCCGGTTGACTGGTTCCCATGGCCAGGGAGGCTGTAGCGGTATCAATTACATCTACGCCGGCTTCGGCTGCCTTTAGATAAGCCATTGAAGCCATCCCACTGGTATAATGGCAGTGCAGCTGAACCGGCAAACCCACCTCTTCCTTCAAGCGACCCACCAGCTCATAAGCATCATAAGGAGAAATTAAGCCGGCCATATCTTTAATGCAGATTGAATCAGCCCCGGCATTTTTTAGGGCTATACCAAAGTTTACAAAATGATCGTTGTCATGGAGGGGACTGATTGTATAGCTGATCGTTCCCTGGGCATGTGCCCCTTCTTGCCTGGTAGCCCGAATTGCCAGTTCCATATTTCTCAGGTCGTTTAAAGCATCAAAAATTCTTATTATATCGATCCCGTTGCCTACTGCCCGCTTAATAAATTCGACCAGTACATCATCAGGATAATGCCTGTAACCTACTATGTTCTGCCCGCGTAAAAGCATCTGAAGTTTTGTGTTCTTGAAACCTTTACGCAGTTCCCGCAACCTTTCCCAGGGATCTTCGTCCAAAAAACGCATACAGGCATCAAATGTAGCCCCTCCCCAAACTTCGAGAGAATGATAGCCGATTTTGTCCATTAACTCAACAACCGGCAACATTTCAACCAGGCGCATCCTGGTAGCCAAAAGCGATTGATGGGCATCACGCAGCGATGTATCGGTTATGGCTATTTTCCCAGCTTTTAAATCCTTTGTCCGGTTATGACTTCCCATCATAACACCTTCTTTCAATGCTTTCCATTTATAATAACATAAGTACTATATTTACTACTCTTCCAGTCCAATCAAGTTAACCACCCGGTCTTCTGCACCAAGCCTGATCAGGGTTACTCCGCGGGCATAACGGCCCATTAAAGAAACCTGTTCAACTTTTTGCCGGTTTACTACGCCCTGGGCGGTAATCACCATAAATTCATTTTCATCGCCACGTAATACTATAAAAATGGCCATCGGGCCGCTCTGGGGAGTCACCTTAATGCCAATCATTCCTTTGCCTCCACGGCGATGGAGATTAAATTCGCTGACATTAACCCTTTTGCCGTATCCTTTCGATGAAGCAACAAGAATTTGCCGGTCACCGGTAACAAGGTCAGCACCGACAACTTTGTCATCGGGGCCCAGGGTAATTGCTTTAACACCCCGCGCAGCCCTTCCCATGGGCCTTACTTCCGACTCGGGAAAACGGACAAAAAGCCCGGCTGTAGTTCCGACCAGTATTTCTTTCTGACCATCTGTAAGCTTGACAGCCATTAGTTCATCTTCATCGGAAAGGGTTAAAGCAATTAAACCGCTCTTCCTGGTATTGACATACTCGGTAAGCGGAGTTTTTTTGATTAACCCTTTCTGGGTCACCATTAAAAGATACCGATTTTCATTAAATTGATCTATGGGAAGAGTAGCGGTAATAAACTCATTTTCCGCTAATGATAACAGGTTTACCAGGGCAGTCCCGCGCGATTGCCTGCCTGATTCGGGTATTTCATGAATTTGCAGTAGGTATACTTTACCCCGGTTACTAAAACAAAGCAGTTTATCATGAGTTGACGCCACATGACACTGTTCCACCCGGTCGTTTTCACGGGT
>PUKR01000052.1 GCA_003552365.1 Syntrophomonadaceae bacterium | reverse complement strand
CGTCACATTTCACTGTTACGGTGCCCGGGGTCAGGGTGATTGAATTTAAATAGTAGGTTTTAGATAATTCTTTTTGTAAACCCACACTGGTAACTACAAAACCCGGGCTAATAGGCAGACGGGGGTGTAAAACCAGGTAAGCGACATGAAAGTTGGCTTTAATAATTTCTATTACCAGGAAGATTGTATACTGGATAAAAGCTGCAACTTGCTGCCAGCTAAAATCAGTTTTTTTGCCGGGTAAAAAAATTAGCTCTGCCCAGTAATAGGTGAGCCCGGCAGAAAGAACCACTCCCGCCAGAAGGTGCTGCCAGTCAAAACTTGCCGACATCAGCAACCAAAAAGCAAGGAGCATTGCAGTAATTAAAAAAAATCCCCTGTAATCACTGCGGAACCGTTTTTTGATCATGGCCCACCGACTCCTTCCATAAATTTTACCTCTACGGCCCAAACATCAGCACTGATGCAGCATTTTCAACCATGGTCATCATCCTGCCGGGTGTAACCCCCAGGTAAACCAGCCCCAGGGTTACTGCCAGCAAAGGTGCCATCATCGATAATGGAACCATGTCAAGGTGAAAAGTTTCTCTCTTTTCTTCTGTGAAAAAAGCCTGCCAGACAATGGGCAGGTAATAGCTGGCATTTAACAAGCCGCTTAAAACCACGAGCGCTACAAACCCGTAACCTTCTACTTCCATGCTGCCCTGGGCCAGGGCGTACTTTGATATAAATCCTCCAAACAAGGGGATGCCGATCATTGATAACGAAGCTATTGTAAAAGCTCCCATGGAAACAGGCATGATCCTGCCCAGACCTGAAAAGTACAGGACATTTTTTTTACCGGTTTGAAAATATACTGTTCCCGCAACCATGAAAAGACCTACTTTCATAAAGGCGTGAATGACCACATGTAAAAGGGCCGCAACCAGGCCCCAGGATGTTCCCAGGCCCAGGCCCAGGAAAATATAGCCGACCTGGGCCACGGTGGAGTAAGCCAAGCGTCGTTTTAAATCAAGCTGAGTGTAGGCAAATATCGAGCCTCCTACGATAGCCATGGAAGACAAGATTAAAATCAAGGTGCCCATGGGGGTGCCGGTCAACATATCCGGACCGAATACCTGGTAAAAAATTCTAACCAGCGAAATGATATATACTTTAACCACCAGTCCTGAAAGTAACGCACTTGAAGCATAAGGTGCCGAAGAGTGGGCGTCGGGCAGCCAGAGATGCAGGGGGAACAAAGCTGCCTTAATACCAAACCCGACCAGGAAAAACCCCATGGCAGTCCAAACCAGGTAAGGGTAATATTCTTTAACGAGACCCAGTTCAGCGGCAATATAATTCAGGTTTAAGTTACCGGTTACCGAGTATAAAAAGCCGATCGCGAAAAGGATGAAACCGGAACCAATCACTGCTAAAAGAAGGTATTTCAGGGATGCTTCTGTGGCTTCCTTGGTTCCCCGGGCCAGGACCAGGGCCACTGCGCAAATGCCGGTTATTTCTACCATCACGTACATGTTAAATATGTCATTGGTTAACATCAACCCCAACATCCCGGTTAAAAGAAGCAGGTAAGCGGTATAATACCAGCCGGTTTTGTCCAGGGGCACTTCCATCCTGACAGTTTTTATACTGAAGAGAGCGATCAAAAAACAAAATGCGGTAATGGTTGAAATCATCAGGGCAGAAAGGGGGTCGACTACCAGTTCAATTCCCCATGGAGCTTCCCAGTGCCCGATATGAAAAACAAAGGAACGGCCTGGTATGACAACAAAAGCCAGGTAAGAAGCGATAAAAAAGACAATTCCCGTAATAGCCAGAGTAATATAGGAGCAGACTTCTTTTTTAAAGTAAGCCATAATGGGCATTAAAAATGCGCAGATCAACGGGAACAATACCATGAAAGATGGCAGGTTATTTTCAATAATGGCCGGCTCACCTCATTTTCATTAATTCATCTACATAGACAGTGCCGTAAAAACGGTACAGGCTAACCGTAATTGCCAGGGCGAAAGCGGTGACACTGAAGCTGACCACAATGCCGGTCAGGATCAGGGCTTGCGGCAGCGGGTTAACATAAATGACTTCCTCCATTCCGGGGCGGACAATAGGCGGGCCGCCCGGGATAATATTACCTATCGCCAAAAAAAATAAAAATATGGAGGTCTCCATTACATTAATGCCGATAACTTTCTTGATCAAGTTTTGCTGGGTCAGGATGATTAGGCAACCCATGCTGAACAGAAATATTGAAGCAAGAAACGGGAAATTGGCAACGATAATTTGGAAATCAAGAGCGGGAATGGGAATCACCTTCTTCCGGCTGAAACTGTTCGTCTTTTTGTTCAAGGAGCAAGTAAAAGATAGTTAAAAGGGAACTTCCGACCAAAAGACCTATAGCGAGGCTCATTACCGAGATCAGTCCAATACCGAAGAGCTCTTCCGGCGAAGTGGGTGCAGTGTCATGGGGCAGGAAAAATTTGATCCCTTCAATAGTCCCTCCAATACCGATTATAAAAAGGGCATAATGGAGTGGCAGACGCCTTGCTCCTGTTTCCAGGCCAAATATTAAGGCGTAAAGAACCAGGCCCAAACCCAGCACAATGCCGCCCGCGAACCCGCCACCCGGCGAAATATGACCGTGCAGGATAACATAAAAAGCATAAACCTGAATGAATAAAAGTACGTAGCGAAAAACCACTCGCATTAAGAAATCGTTTTGCACAGCACTGTCTCCCTTGCGACACCTGCTAACTGTTAATTAATTCACAAGCAATTACTTCTTTCTATATCAACTTACATTTTCCTGCAACT
>PUKR01000162.1 GCA_003552365.1 Syntrophomonadaceae bacterium | reverse complement strand
GTTGTTAACCCCAATGATTTTTGCTCCCGCTTCGACAGCCTGCTTTAATTCAGCGTAATCATGAACCTCTACCAGGACATCCATGCCCAAAGAAAGGGCAAGTTCGTGCAGCTGAAGAAGGATAATTTCATCCAACAAAGCAGTGATTAACAATAAAGCATCCGCACCGGCGGCCCTTGATTCGTAAACCTGGTATTGATCGATAATAAAATCTTTCCTCAGTACTGGTAGCGAAGTCGCCTCTTTGACCCTCGGTAGATACTCCAGGCTACCTTTGAAGTAGTGCTGTTCCGTAATCACAGATATTGCGCTTGCTCCACCAGCTTCGTAAGCTTCTGCCAAATACTCCGGCTTAAAGTTTTTGCAAAAAACTCCTTTTGAAGGTGATGCTTTTTTTATTTCAGCAATGACTGCTGTCTGCGAGTCTCTTTCCAGGCGTGATTTAAATCCCCGCGTTGGAGGAACTTTAGCTACTTTGTCCATTAAAATGCTTTGTTCAATAAGTTTTTTGGACCGCTCCACTTCTCTTTTTTTGGCATTTACAATTCTTTCAAGCAGCATCAGTTTCAGGCGGTTGTTGAGATATTTTCCGCCCCGGCCCCCTTTCTGCAGGCCATAGAAGAATACTGCTGCATAAGCCTTAGTTTTTGAAGGGCTTCTCCGGAAAGTATTGCTTCCCGGGCCATCTCCACTCCTTCTTTGTAACTGTTTACTTGACCGGCTGCAAATAAAGCTGCAGCTGCGTTAATAACTACAACATCCTGCTCCGGCCCCTGCTTGCCTTCAAGGACTCGCAAAGTAATTTCGGCATTATCCTTTGCGCTCCCCCCGCGCAGCTGGCTTGTTGTTGCCTCGGGGATGCCAAACATCCCGGGAGAAATTTCATAAGTGTGGATCATGCTGTTTTTGACTTCGGTTATCCTGGTCGGCCCCAGGGTGGAAACTTCATCAAGTCCACCGGCGCCGTGGACAACCAGGGCTGAATCGAGACCCAGTTTAAACAAAACTTTTGCAAGCACTTCCGTCAATTCGGGGGCAAATACCCCTACCAGCTGAATATTGGCCTCCCCCGGATTTGTCAGGGGGCCCAGCAGGTTAAATACAGTCCGGATGCCGACTTCTTTCCTGGCCTTTCCGGCATGCTTCATTGCTGCATGAAATGCAGGAGCAAAAAGAAAGCCAATCCCTGTCTCCGTAATTGCCCTGCTCACCTCTACAGGGGAAAGATCTATACTTACCCCCAATGCTTCAAGCACATCTGCGCTGCCGCATTTGCTTGACACAGAGCGATTGCCGTGTTTTGCCACCGGCAAACCACAGGCAGCCACCACAAAAGCAGCAGTGGTTGAAATGTTAAAAGTATAACCCATATCGCCGCCTGTACCACAGGTGTCAACAAGATAATCGTGAGGCGGGTTAATTTTTTGGGCTTTGGCCCTTATAGCCCTGGCAAATCCGGTAATCTCATCTATAGTCTCGTTTTTCATCCTTAATGCCGTGATAAAGCAGGCAATTTGCGCATCTGTAATTTTACCGTCCATAATCGCGGACATGGCCCGGTAGGCTTCCTCTTCAGAAAGGTTTCTTTTATCAACTACACAAGCAATTGCTTTTGAAATAGTCATTAATCGATACCCTCCCCGGCAAGTTGTAGCGCTTTAACCAGCGCTTCGGCCTTGTTAATCGTTTCTTCATATTCCTTTTCCGGCCTGGAATCGGTAACAATCCCTGCCCCGGCCTGGGCATAAGCTTTCCCGTTTGCAAAAACAATGGTCCTGATGGTAATGCAGGTATCCATGTTCCCGGCAAAAGAAAAGTAGCCAACCGCGCCGGCATAAGGGCCTCTTTTCGCCGATTCAAGCTGATCGATAATTACCATCGCTTTTTCCCTGGGCGCCCCGGAAACAGTTCCAGCCGGAAAACAGGCTATCAATGCATCGATGGCATCCCGGTCTTCTTTCAACTTCCCTCTTACTTCAGAAACCAGGTGCATAACATGGGAATACTTTTCACAAATCATATAGTTTGGCACCTCAACACTACCCTCAACTGAAACCCGACCCAGGTCAGCGCAGCCTAAGTCCACCAGCATTTCGTGTTCCGACCTTTCTTTATCATCCCGAAATAGTTCTTTTTCCATTAGATCGTCGGCTTCCCGGCTTTCCCCCCTGGGCCTGGTCCCGGCAATAGGTCTTGTTTCAACAATTCCGTTTTCAAGCCTGACCAGCATTTCCGGGGAAGCGCCCGCTACCTGAACTCCGTCAAAATCCAGGTAATACATATAGGGGGAAGGATTTAGTGAGCGAAGGGCACGGTAAACTTCAAACGGCTTGCTGTTCATCGTAGTTTCAAATCTTTGCGATATAACCGCCTGGAGGATCTCGCCGGCATCGATATACTCCTTGATTTTTTCAACTTTGCCCATGAATTGATCCCGTGAAGTATTGCTGGTCAAGTTAAATTCGGCACTTAATTCACTGCTTTTATCTGCTTGATCAATATAAGCATAGCCATTGTTGCTGCGAATTGCCCTTGTTAATTGATCAAGTTTATTTTCCGCTTTCCGGTAAGCAGCTTCAGGATCACCGGAAACGAGGGCATTGACAATTATTTTAAGCTTTGAGGTGTAGTGGTCAAATACTATTACGCTCTCGGGGAATACCAGGTAGGTATCAGGTACCATCAGTTCATCCTCAAGATTACTTACAAAAGTTTCAGCGGGTCTTAGACTGTCATAACCGATATACCCCACAGCACCGCCAAAGAAACGTGGCAGGCCGGGAATTTCCGCTACATGGTATCCCGCTAAAAGCTCCCGCAAAACATC